>JBAVEL010000108.1:0-4288 GCA_049587715.1 Bacteroidota bacterium | reverse complement strand
TCTCGAGAACCTCTCTGAGAAAGAACACCATATGCTCCTTCGGCAGCCAGTCGATCAGCGAGGGAGGCATCAGGAACATCTGGTCTGGTTCGTACGGACGGTATGTCTTGCTCATCGCTCGTGCAGTGTGTGGGACATCGACAACTCCTCCCACGAATATACTACACGATGAGCCTTCTACACCATGTGTGAATAACTATTACTCAGACAGACTCCTAGAAATGAAGGCTCTTGTGTGAGTTGTCTCAGTGCCCGGAACAGGACTTGAACCTGCACGACCTCGCGGCCACTAGCTCCTGAAGCTAGCGCGTCTGCCAATTTCGCCATCCGGGCGGGCACAACAGGCGGGACACGTACAGAGGCCCCGCAGAAGATGTAAGATAGGGATTTCGGGGCTCATCTGCAACGAGCGGTTCCCTTGACCCGGCCCCTCCGTCGCACTCCCACCCTTTCAGACACTCCAGGGTATGGCCTTCGGAGAGAAACCGGCACCGCACGCCCCTGCCCGTCTCGTTCCCCCGACGCCGCCGAAAAACCAGCCGCCTTCCGGGACCCGGTGCTCCGTCTACTCCGCCTCGAGGGTGCGACCACGGAGCACCCGCCCCCTCCATCCGTGAGGGATAGGGGGTCATCTGGCTGCAACGAGTCGCGTGGCTTCAGGCCACTCCGGCGGGTGGGGGAAGCAGAATCCCTCGGGACGCCTTTCTGCCTTCCCGATGCCGCACAGGCCGGCTCTGCGCCTCTTGCGGCGTTCGACTCCTCGTCACGCTCCGTCATGAGTTGCCTCACGATCGGCACTTGAAGGAGATCTCCCTCCCTCCTCACCCGATCGGATCAGGAACGGTTCAACTTGGGGTTTATCGGAGGAGAACGAGCTTCCTTGCTTCGGTGTGCTTTCCCGCCGTCAGCCGGTAGAAGTACACTCCCGAGGGGTGGCTGGTTCCGTCCCAGGCGACGCTGTGGCGCCCCGCCTCCTGCCAGTGGTCCACCAGATGGGCCACCTCTTCACCCGCGGAGTCGAACACCTTCAGGGACACACGGCCGGAAGAGGGGACATAGTACCCGATCGTCGTCAGCGGATTGAAGGGATTGGGGTAGTTCTGGTCCAGTCTGAAGTCGGAAGGGGTGGTGCTTCCGCCGGATTGTTCCACGCCCGTGAGCACAAGCACCACACCCGTGGAGTCCCAGCGCCGGGAGGGGCTCCGGAAGCCGGCATTCACCCTGTACCGGCCCGGTCCGGGTGCGGTCAGCAGGAAGGGATTGCTGTTCGTGGAGTTGACTGCAGCCACCACCGTGCCCGCACTGTCCACGAGCTCGCCCGCCACACGGCTGGTTGTTCCCGAGACCGCCACCTCCACCCCGAGGCCTCCCGGCTGGGTGACGGAGAGAAGACCCGTCTGGAATGTGTGGCAACCGCTTCCCCCGCAGCCGGCGGCAGTTCCGTTGAACGAAGGATTCGAATGGAGGGAGGGATACCACAGGATCCCCAGCACCCCCGCAAGAGCCGCACCCGCAACAAACTTCTTCACAAGACCCTCCCATATGGTGGTATGTCGAAGAACGAAGAGGGGGGAAAGCCCCCCGCCCCCGGAATAAGTGCCTCTATGGTATGGCTTTCCGGTCCTCCAGGCAAGAGCCCGAAAAAAAAGCCCGGCCGCGGGGGCCGGGCTTTTCCCTTGGAACAAACCACGTACGTCTACTTCAGAAGCACCATCTTCTTCGTGCTCGCGAACACCCGGCCTGATGCGCCCTTTGCGTCCAGGCGGTAGAAGTAGACCCCGCTCCCCAGACCGCCGGGAAGCGCCGATGCCGGGTTCCATGTGACGCCGAACCTCCCCGCTTCCTGCTGCTCGTTGTCGGCCAGAACGGCCACGCGCTGCCCCAGCAGGTTGAAGACCTGGAGGGTCACCGTGGACTGCTCGGGAAGCGAGAACTCGATCCGGGTCTCGGGATTGAAGGGGTTCGGGTAGTTCTGATCCAGAGCGAACTCTCCGGGGAGTCCGCCGGAAACCGGTTCCACCCCCGTGATGTTGTTGAACCTCAGGCCCCACCCCTGCAGCCAGCCTTCGTCACCTCCCGCACGGTCCGACAGAGTCAGAATCCACTGCCCGTTGGCGGGAGACCCTCCGAATGTGGCGAATGCCTCGATGGGCCGCACGTAGGCCCACGGGGCGCGGTAGGTGGGACTGGCCGGATCCGCACCCCAGCCATCACCGAAGAACGAGAGGACGTTGTTCCGGCTCGATCCGTGTCTGTTCAGCAGATCCCGGGTCTGCCCGTTCGGGGCGGTGAGGGTGACGATCAGGTCCCCCATGTACGTGTGCTGGATGGAGAGGAACGCCTCCACCGTGGAAAGACCGGTGGGGATAGGATACAGGATCGTGTCCGAAACGCCGGCCGTGTTGTTGTCGGGAATCACCTTGAAGGGAGTGCTCAGCCGGAATCCCGCCGGGAAGGAATTGGGCGAATCGTCCCGGTTGATCACGGTGATGTGCGACCACCCGTCGTTCTCATTCACGTTTCCGCTCAGGCGGCAGTTGTTGACTCCGCTGGTCGTGTTGAATGACCCGTTCAGGCCCGTGTTCGAGGAGAAGTTGTTCAGGTTCCCGTCGAAGTTCCAGAGTCCCTCCAGGTTCGCGTCCGAGGTCAGTGTCCTCCCCGAGACGAACATGTACCGCTGGATCTCGGCCTGCGAGCGGAGATCGCCCCAGAGCCGGACCTCGTCCAGGTACCCCTCGAAGTTCCCCGTGGTCGTGTAGTAGCGCCCGATCCATGCGGTGTCGGCGCTGACGGGCATGGCCAGGTTGTGCGTCTGCGTGTCGTCCAGCTTTCCGTTCACATAGAGCCGGACCGTGAAGTTGGGGCCCCCGCTCCAGGTTGCCGCCAGATGCGTCCAGACCTCCATCGGGATCACCGCCGGCCCGCTGCTGATGTAGTTGTGCGCGCCAATGTTGATGCCCACCTTGTTCCCGGAAGTCACGTAGAAGGCCAGCGTGGTCGTGCTGAAGCTGGTCCCCTTCTGGAATATCGTGTTCAGCCCCGACACCATCGGCTTCACCCAGGCCTCGATGCTGCCGCTGGATGTCTGGTCGAAAATAGCGTTGTCCTGCACCGACACGTAGTCGCCCGTGCTTCCGGGCAGGTACAGGGCCAGGTTGTACGGGATGGGAAGCCCCTGTCCCGAAGCCCAGGCGCCCGCGCCGTTGCGGTAGGAGCCGTGGTTCCCGCCCAGGTCATCCCAGGCCAGGCCCCCGGTGTTGAAAGTCCAGGAGGCCGCAAGTCCCGTGTAGGCGCTGGAAGCCGTGAGGGCATTGTTGGCGTTGGCCGCTCCCCCGTCTCCCACACCCACCCAGCGGCTCTCCCTGAGCTCGGTCTGTGTCCGCGCCGTGGTCCAGAACCGCACCTCGTCGATGCTCCCGTAGAAGATCTTCCCGCCGAAGGGGGCCTCGATCGTCCCGATCGTCAGGGAGTCCTCGGCCAGGTTCCAGGTGCCCGGGTTGCTCACGGGAGCGCCGCTTGCCGTGCCGTTCACGTAGAACTGAATCTGGAAGGCGGAAGGACCTCCCGTCCAGACCGCCGCCACATGGCTCCAGGTGTCCAGGGGGATGCTGATCCCGTCGGTGTTGATGCTTACGCCGTTGCCGATCCGGAAGTAGAGCTTGGTGCTGGACCACTGAACCCCGAACAGGAATCCCACGCTGGTGGCGGCGCCCATGCCCACGATGCACGGGGCGGAGCTGGTGGTGGCGGTCGGGTAGATCCATGCCTCCACCGATCCGTCAAAGTTCTGCCGGAAGATGGAGTTGTGGGGAACCGCCACGTAACCGCCCGTTGCGCCCAGGCCTCCCAGAGCCCCGTTCACACTATAGGAGCCGTACTCCTCCATTCCCCCCGGGCGCCCTCCCGAGGATGGGAGAACCCCCTCCCCGCTCGTCCCCGTTCCCGCAATCCCCGGAACCTCGACACCCGGCACGTCCGCCGGTGTCTGCGCCGCCGATACCACCGGCCAGGCCGCAAGGAGAAGGATGACAAGGCACGATACGAGTGAGCGAACCGTAGCTTTGGTCATGGTGCGCCTCCTGAATTGTTGGATGGTGTGCGCTCAAGCCCTGATGACTTCCCGGCGGAACCCGCACACGTGCGTCCCGCGGTGTGGAACTCCGCCGCAAAGATACATCTCCCATTCGCCATTGTCAACTGTATGGGCGACCGCCGGGGTGACGTCGCACCCGTGGCGGGCCGGCGGCTGCCGCATGCTTTGCAGATGGCCCGCCACGCGCCCTTCCTG
>JBAVEL010000107.1:0-27962 GCA_049587715.1 Bacteroidota bacterium | reverse complement strand
GATCTCCTCTGTGCGCGACCGGGCGCTCTTCTCCCATGTGGCCGCCAGGCGCGCCACCCAGAGCAGTTCCGCTCCGCCGATCAGAAGATACCCCAGAGGGATGAACAGAAGCAGACGGAGAAGACGGGCCCGCCCGGAGAAGGCTCTCGCAACGGCGCGCACACTCCCTGCCGGGCTCATGGGGACTCAGTACACGTTGATGCGCGCAATCACCCAGCGCGAGCCGCTGCGGGTGAGGAGAACGTACACCTGGACCGATTCTCCCCCGCCCCCGTGGAGGATCGTCGCGCTGCCTGTGGCGTAGCGGCCGGCCGCGGAGGCCCCGGTGGAGGAAAACGTCAGGCGCCCGAAGCGCCGGACCCGGAGATAGCTCTCCAGGACGTAGTAGGCCTGGTTGGCGCTGAAGGATCCGCTCTCCCCGCCGCGCAGGCTGAGGGAAACATGGGAGCCGAAATAGGGGGCCAGGCGGCCGACGGAGCCCGAGGAGAGCCCGTCACTGACCGCCCGGAAGACCTCCTGCTCGCCGCTCTCTCCAGACCCGGAGCCGGGGCGCAGGGAACCCCGGAATGAGCCGACCTCCCCCGGGGTCATTTCCCTGAGAGTGTCGGCCCCCGTTCCCGGAGGGACGGCCTCCCGGAGCAGGTGGGGGCGTCCGGGACGGGGCCTGGGGAGCGGCCTTCCCTCCTGTCCCGCCGGGAACTCCTCCAGACCGCCCGCCGAGCAGGCAATGCTGAGCAGCACGACGCCGAGGATCATGTTTCACCCTCCTGTCGGGAAAAGTACGCCGCCTGGGCCCCAAAGTCAACCGCCGGCCCCCGGCGGGGAACGAAGCCCCGCCCTGAGAGAGGGCCGGGGGAGCCGATCCAGGCTCCGATCAACGGTCCCGGGATGCTTCCCGGGGCGCACCCGGGGGGGATGGGCAAGGGACATGCCAGAGCTGCTGCCCCGCGGGAGGCCGGATGGGGGACGCTTGAGGGGAGCCTGTGTGCCCGGGAAGACGAGTTCGTCCAGCAATCTGGACGGCCTCAGGCCCAGAAGACGCCTCCGTTGTTGACGATCCCCAGTGCCCGCCCCTTGAGGCGTCGTCCGCCGAAGGGGGTGTTCCGGGACCTGGACCGGAAGCCGGCGGGGTCCACGGTCCACTCGAGGGAGGGGTCCACAAGGGTGAGACATGCCCGCTCCCCTTGCGCAACGCGGACCGGGGGAAGCCGGAGTATCTTCCGGGGGTTCACGGAGCACTTCTCGGCAAGCTGGACAAGAGTCAGGATCCCCCCGTGTACCAGCTCCGTCAGGCAGAGCCCCAGGGAGGTTTCGAGCCCCACGATTCCGAAGGGAGCCGCCTGGAACTCCACCTGCTTCTCGTCGAAGGAATGGGGGGCGTGATCCGAGGCGATGACATCGATCGTGCCGTCGCGCAGGCCCTCCCGCAGGGCCTCCACATCCTCCCGCGGGCGGAGCGGAGGATTCATCTTCGTGTTGGTGTCGTAGCTCGAGACGGCCTCGTCGGTCAGCGTGAGATGGTGCGGGGTGACTTCGGCCGTCACCGCCACTCCCCGGTTCTTTCCCTGCCGCACCAGCTCCACCGAGCCGGCACTGCTGATGTGGGCCACGTGGTACCGTCCTCCCGTGAACCCGGCAATGGCGAGATCCCGCCCCACCATGATAGTCTCCGCAATCGACGGCATGCCCGCCAGACCCAGGCGCGTGGCCTGGAACCCCTCGTGCATGAGCCCCCCCCGGGTCATGGAGCGGTCCTGGGCATGCTGGATCACGGGCCGGTCCTCCATGGCGGCGTATTCCAGCGCCCGGCGGAGGATTTCGCCATCGTGCACCGGATCGCCGTCGTCCGAGAAGGCCACGGCACCCGCCCGGGAGAGCTCGGCCAGCGGGGCGAGGTGTTCCCCCTTCCGGCCCATGGTCACCGCCCCCACCGGATGGACATCCACCAGACCCCCCATGCAGAGCCGGGCGCGTTCCTGGATGAAGCGCACCACGGATGCATCGTCCGCCGCCGGGTCGGTGTTGGGCATGCTGCAGACGGCCGTAAAGCCGCCGGCGGCTGCGGCCGCGCATCCCGAGGCAATCGTCTCCTTGTGCTCGGCACCGGGCTCCCGGAGATGCACGTGCATGTCCATGAAACCCGGGAACACCACGGCACCCCAGAGCTCCCGCACATCGGTCCCCCGGGGGGCATCCAGGTGCGGCCCGACAAGGGCGATGACGCCGTCCCGGATCAGGATGTCGGCTGCTTCGTCCCTCTCCGTCAGGGGGTCCACCACATGTCCGCCTCTCAGCAGCAGGTTCATGGCCGGCCTTCCGTTCCGTGTTTCCTTTGGTTGTTCCCCCGCAGAGCCGGGGCGCCCTCAGCCTCCCGTTCCCAGCAGGTAGAGCACCGCCATCCGGACCGCGACCCCGTTCAGCACCTGCGTCAGAATCAGGGAGTGCTCTCCGTCGGCCACATCGGCGGAGAGCTCCACATCCCGGTTGATGGGCCCGGGGTGCAGGATGGTCACGGGCGTGCCCGCCCGTTCCAGGCGCTGCCGGGTCAGCCCGAAGCGGGTCCGGTATTCCCGGATCGAGGGGAAGAGCCGCCCCGCATCCCGCTCCAGCTGGATGCGCAGCACATTGATGACGTCGGCATGCGGAATCACCTCGTCAATGTCATGGCTGACCTGCACGCCCAGGCGCTCCACCTCCCGGGGAATCATGGTGGCCGGACCGCACACGGTCACGCGGGCCCCCATGGCGCGCAGTCCGAAGATATTGGAGCGGGCGACCCGGCTGTGTGCGATGTCCCCCAGAATGCAGACATGCAGCCCCTCCAGCCGGCCCAGCTTCTCCCTGATGCTGTACATGTCCAGCAAGGCCTGCGTGGGATGCTCGTGCCCTCCGTCCCCGGCGTTGACGACATTGGAGGCAATCACCGTGGAAAGGTAGTGGGGGGCTCCGGAGGCGGAGTGCCGCATCACCACCATGTCCACCTTCATGGCCTCGATGTTCCGGGCCGTGTCTTTCAGCGTCTCCCCCTTGCTGACGCTGCTCCCCCCGGCGGCAAACCCCAGCACGTCCGCGGAGAGGCGCCGCTCGGCCAGCTCGAACGAAAGCCGCGTGCGCGTGGAGTTTTCAAAGAACATGTTCGCAACCGTCTTTCCCTGCAGGGGGGGAACCTTCTTGATCGGCCGGTCCAGCACTTCCCGGAAGGACGCGGCCGTGTCCAGCAGAAGCTGGATGTCCTCCCGGGGCATGCCGTCCAATCCCAGCAGGTGTCGGCTCTGGAGGGGCATTGTCGGATCCTCAGGCTGGTTCTTCCACATCCATGTAGAGCACCTCATCCGCTCCGTCCACCTCCCGGATATGCACCCGGATCGACTCCCCGAAGGAGGTCGGCACGTTCTTCCCCACGTAGTCCGCCTTGATGGGGAGCTGGCGGTGCCCCCGGTCCACGAGGACGGCAAGCTGGATGGTCCGCGGGCGCCCCAGATCGATGAGCTCATCCAGCGCCGCCCGGACGGTGCGTCCGGTGTAGAGCACATCGTCCACCAGCACCACATCCCTGTCGGTTATGCTGAACAGGATGTCCGTGCTTTTCAGCTGCGGCTGCTCGAGTCTGCCGTGCAGATCATCCCGGTAGAGCGTGATGTCCATCGAGCCCAGAGGAGGCGTGACGTGTTCGATGCGGGCGACGGCGCCGGCGATCCTGCGGGCGATGAACTCCCCGCGTGTCTTGATCCCCACGATGGCAATGCTCCCTGCGCCTCTGTTCCGCTCCAGGACCTCATGGGCAAGCCGCGTGAGCGTCCGCTCCATGCCGGTCTCATCCATGATTCTACCTTTGACTTTTCGCACGGCGGCATCCGGAAAGAAATGGTTGGAAGACCTCCCGCGGCGGATCGGGTGCGGGGGAAGATACGCCTCCTGTGGCAAGTGCCGGGGGAGGGAAGATCGGATCGTGAGGCATGGTATTCCCTTGCCCGCCTCTCGGGACAGGACTTAAAGGGGTGAGGAACCGGGAACGCACCGTGCGTTCGCCGGGTGGTGGGCGATATAGGACTTGAACCTATGACCTCACGGATGTGAACCGTGCGCTCTGAACCAACTGAGCTAATCGCCCTTCGGCCCGCATGTGCCGGGTTATTCCAATGTACGAAAAACAGGGGTTCCCGGCAACCCCGGGGGTGGAAATGCAGACGGATCCCCGGAAACCTCCGGTCCATGCAGGGTCATGGCCGCCAGGGAGAGAACCGTCAGCCCGGCGGGGGAGTAGAGTTCCATCTTGACAAGCCCCACGAGGGGAGCCAGGTAGTAGTAGGTGTCCGAACCCTGCCGGTAGACGTGGCAGATATGCACGCCGTGCGGGACCGCAACGCTCTGGTAGGTGGAAAGAACCGTCATGGAATCCCCCCCCACAGGATACGAATCCCCGGCGGACGCGGGGAACCGCCAGAAGAGGTAGGGAGCCCCCTCCCCCTCCCGCTGCCAGACCCCGTCCGGCCTGTTGGCAGACCACGAGCCGGGAAAGAGGCCGAACCAGCGCTCCCCCCCGAAGAGAGTATCCCGGCCCACACTCAGCATCATCCCTCCCACGTGCTGTTGGCCGGCCGTGTCCAGGGATATCACCTGATAGGTCCAGGAGTTGCCGGATGCCAGAGGGAGAATCACGGAAGCGGCCGGAGGCGGGCCGGCCGGCTCCTGGTCCCGGCCGCAGGCGGAAAGGAGAAGGGAAAGAAGAAACAGGATCATGAGGCGCATGTCCGTCTCCGCAAGTGGCACGCAAACCCGGGGGACTGCATTCTTCTACGGAGGAACGGGCGCGAAGTTGTCCCCCCAGCACAGAGCCGTCCCCATCGCCCCCGGCGGCTCAGGGACCCGCCCCGAGCCGTTTGCGGACTTCTGGGGCAAGGGGGTGGGAGGGGGCAAGGCGGAGGAATTCCCCGTAGTATGCCCTCATCATCCCCTCCTCCCCCAGATGCTCGCAGCTTCTCCCCGCCTGATAGTAGGCCATGGGGAAACGGGGAGTCTGGCGGATGGCGCGATCCAGGTATTCCAGCGCCTCCCGGTGTCTTCCCTGGACCCTCCCCAGAATGGAGCCGATGTTGTACGCAGCCCAGGGAAGCGCGGGATGCACGGCAAGCCCGTTCTTCAACACTTCCACGCCCTCATCATATCTCCCCCGCTCCAGGAGCAGGGTCCCCAGGGTGACGTAGACCTCGGGGAGCGTGCTCCCCCAGCGGAGGGCCTTCAAGAGCGCCTCCACCGCCCGGTCGGCGCTGTCCAGCCGGACATACATCCCGCCGGCATTGGCCCACCGCCGCGCATTCGTGGAGTCATAGCTCAGAGACCGGAGCAGGTAGGCGAGCGTCCGGTCGTATTCGCCTCTGTCCCTGTAGAAGCCCGAGAGGTCTTCCAGGGCAAATGCCACCGCCCCTCCGCTCCAGAGCCGCTCGTCGATCAGGATCTCCTGGCGCCGGGCCGCCCCCTCCTCCGATGCGTTGAGGAACACCCAGCCGGCGGCCGGCACGATTGCCGTGGCGGCCATGGCTCCCATGAGGCTCCTGCGCAGGAGGGGGTTCCCCCCCCCTTTCTGCCAGAGGAACGCGGCCAGCACGGTGAGGGGAAAGAGAAACAGGCCCGCAGCATCCCAATCGCGGCTCATGCCCAACCGGAATCCCAGGAGGGCGGCAAAGCCGGCTCCCGAAGCGGAGGCGATGCCCAGGAAGAGAATGCCGGGGTGTCGCGTGCTCTTCCACGCCCCGCCCCCGGGCGCAAGCAGAACCGGAACGGCCCAGGGACTCACCAGAACGGCCAGATTGGCGAGATCCGCAAGGTGGGCCCAGGAGAGGAGGGGGTAGGACTGCCAGTGGTTTTCGACTCTGAACAGGGGAAGCAGATGCGCTTCCCGGGCTCCCGCAAAAACGGCGGCCGCCTCGGGGAAGGGATAGCCCAGCAGAAGCAGGATCAGCGCAAACACCCCTCCTCCGCCCAGAGCGGCCCCGAGAGCCCGGCGCATCCCGCCCCGCCGGAAGGCATCCACCAGGAGGAATCCCTGGGCGGGCAGGAACCAGGCCGCCCCGAAGTGGCACCCCAGGAGCAGGGCATAGGACGCCGCCGGGAAGAGCGGGTGCACCCGGTCCTCCAGTTGGGCCAGCGCAAGCAGCAGGAACAGGAGCAGCGCCGCGTAGGTCAGGGGATAGGTTTCCACATAGCCGAAGAAGAGCTGGATGCATCCTCCCCCCAGGAGAAAGAAGAACACCCCGGCGCGGTCCCTTTCTTCCGTGGAGCACGCCCGGGCGAGACTCCAGAGGAGCACAAGGCCGATGCCGCCGCTCGCGATGCTGACCGCCTGAAACGCGGGATGCGTGAAGGTTTCGCCGGTGAGCGCATGAAGTGCCCGATGGGTCTGCCAGGCAATGAAGCCGGGTACGGGGGCGTGCGCGAAGTTCCGGTGGATGTCGGAGGCGGTCTCCACACCGGCGAGTGCGCGCGTGGTCACAAAGCCGTCCCCCAGGAAGAAGGTGGCCTGCCTCAGCCCCCAGAACAGGGCCATCCCCCCCCCGATGAGAAGCACCGCACGGAGACCCCGCAACACGGACGGTGCGAGGGGCATCCGGAAACCCGCCCCGAGCCGCGTCTGCACCCCGGGGAGCCACGCGGCGCCCATCAGGAGGGGGAGAAGGACCTGCAGCCAGAGCGGAAGGAAAGCAAGGGAATGGAAACCCCAGTTGAGGGGGGAGGGGAAGATCATGCCCGCCAGGACGAGACCCGTGAGCAACAAACCCCAGCCCGTCACGAGGACCCGGAGCGTCCCTTCCCTTCCGGATGGTTCCTGGCGCAGGGCAGGGCGCGTCATGGAGGCGTCTCCTCCTCGGGGGAGCGTGCAAAGCGCTCGGCAATCCGGACGGCCACGCGTTCCCCCACCACTTCAGCCATCTGCTCGGGTGTCGCAAACCGCACTCCCTGGACCGACCCGAAGGCCTCCAGCAGCTCCGCCGCACGCTTCTTCCCCACCCCGCGGATCAGATCCAGCTCCGTCTGGAGCGTCCTGCGCGACCGGACACTCCGGTGATACGCCACGGCAAAGCGGTGGGCTTCATCCCGGACCCGCTGCAGGAGGCGCAGACCCGGCGATGATCGTGCAATCAGGAGCGGTTCCGGGGCATCGGGGAGAAAGACCTCCTCCAGCCGTTTGGCCAGTCCGGCCGCCGGCAGATTGTCGAGACCGAGGGAGCTGAGAGCGGCACGCGCGCTGGCAAGCTGCCCTTTTCCCCCGTCCACGAGCACGAGGGAGGGGAGCGCCTGTCCTTCCCGCTGCACCCGCGCATAGCGCCGGCCCACCACCTCGCGCATGGCGGCAAAGTCATCCACCCCGCTCACGGTCCGGATCCGGTAGTGCCGGTACTCGCTCCTCCGGGGTTTCCCGTCTTCAAAGACCACCAGAGCGGCCACCGTGTCCTTCCCCCCCGTTGTGGAGATGTCGAAGCACTCGATCCGGCGGGGAAGGGACCCGAGGCGCAGATCCTTCTGGAGGGCCTCCAGCGACCGGGGAACGGACTCGGCGCGCTGGAGGCGTTTGATGTTGAGCTCATCCAGAAGAAAGCGCGCGTTCGTGCGCGCCAGTGCGAGGAGCGTGCCCTCTGCGTCTCCCGCCCCGATACGGATGGAGACCGGACCCTGGCGCCGCGACCCGAGCCATTCCCTCAACGCGGCCTCATCGGAGGGAAGGGCGGCAACCAGGATTTCCTCCGGGAGCGCATCCTCTTCCAGATAGTGCTGCTGCAGCAGGGCGGAGATCACGTCCTCCTCGCTCCGCCCCTCGACGTTCGCAAGGTAGTGGTGCCGCCGTCCCACCATCCTTCCTTCCCGGATCCGGAAGATCACCCCGCAGGCCCTGTCCCCCTGTACCGCCGCCATCGCCACATCCCTGTTCACCGGATCCGGCCCCACGGCCTGCTGCCTCGCCCCGTAGGCCTCCAGCCCCTTCAGGCGATCCCGGAGCATGGAGGCCTCCTCGAAGCGGAGGGCCGCCGCCGCCTCTTCCATCTCCGACCGCACCACGCGCATGAGGTCGCCGGTCCGTCCTTCCAGAAGGCGCGCCGCCTGCCCGATCATCCTCCCGTAGCGCTCGGCGCTCACACGACCCTCGCAGGGGCCCTCACATTTCCCGATGTGGAAATCCAGACAGATCCTGATCTTCCCCCTCCGGATTGTCTCCGCGTCGATGTCCTCGTTGCAGCTCCGGATCTTGAACAGACTCCGCACCGCCCGCAGGGCCGCCCGCACGTGCTTCACGTCTGTGTAGGGGCCGAAATACCTGGATCCATCCCGCACGACCCTGCGTGTCACGAACACCCGCGGGTAGGTCTCCCGCGTGATCACGATGAAGGGATAGCTCTTGTCGTCCTTGAGCGTCACGTTGTACGGAGGACGGAATCTGCGGATGAGGTTCGCCTCCAGAATCAGGGCTTCCACCTCGGAATCCGTGACGATCACCTCCAGGTCGGAGGCCCGGGCCAGCATCCGGGCGATGCGGGGATCCCGGGCGGGAGAGGGTCTGAAATACTGCCGGACCCGCACCCGGAGGTTCTTGGCCTTGCCCACGTACAGCACGCGGTCTCCGGCATCCTTGTGCAGGTACACGCCGGGGCCCGCGGGAAGACCATCCAGCCGGGCCTGCAGATCCGGACCGGCGGCGGACATTCGTATGGGGGGGAGAGGTCCGGCCATGACACCCGCCTCAGGAGCGGCTTTCTCCACCTGCATGCACTCCGGCACGACGGGCTCCGGGAAAACCGCACGGCGGATCCGGGGCCTGCTCCGTGGGGGGAGGGGGGCGGAGGCTTCCCTCCCCCACGGGGCCCCATAGACGGAAGCGGGCGGCGGCATCGTCTCTCATCGCGGTTCTCCCCCGGGGGAAGATAACACCCGTGCCGTTCTCATGCCAGACGGTCCTCCAAGACATCCGGGGAGACCACATCGCATGCCGGAGTGCCATCCCTCGGGAAAACCCCTTCGGTCCGGGCGTCCCGCAGAGCGGAGGCACACGCATCGAAAGACCCGCCCGGGGGAGGAAGGAGCACACAGGCGGCAGGGGGAGGAATGCCCTCCGGGAGGGCGCCGCCGCTCCGTCCATCGTTCCGCCCGGGGGGCGGCCCTGCGTACTCTCCCGGCGGGATGCGTCCGGGATCCAGAAGGAGCGCTTCGAACGGGAGGAGCGTGGCCACGGGGGCTCCGTCAACAGGGGGGCCCCGGAAGCGGGCCCGCAGGGAGGGTCATCGGGCGGAACCGTAGCCGAGGCGCCCCAGCCAGGGGGGATCGTCGCGCCATTTCCGCACTCTCACATGCAGCTCCAGATACACGGGGTGCCCCAGAAAGGTCTCGATGTCGCTCCGCGCCAGCCGGCCGATCTCCCGGAGCATGGCCCCGTTCTTCCCGATCACAATCGCCTTCTGCGAATCCCGCTCCACGTAAACCTCGGCGCTGATGAACCATTTCCCCTCCCTCCGTTCCGCGAACTGGACAATCTGGACGGTGGCCGCATAGGGGAGCTCCCGGACCGTCTTCCGGAAGATCTTCTCCCGTATGATCTCCGCAACGAAGAAGCGTTCTTCCTGGTCGCTGACGATGTCCGACGGATAGTACGGGGGATGCTCCGGGAGGAGCTGCGCAATCATGGCGGGAAGTCCCTGGATGCCCTCTTTCCGCAGGGCGGAGACGGGAAGAATCTCCCTGTACGGGTATGCCACGGCATAGGCGGCCATGAGGGGAAGGAGGAGCTGTTTCTCCGCACGGTCCACCTTGTTCAGGACAAGCAGAGCGGGTTTTGCCGCATCCCTCACGGATCCCAGGGCCGCGTCCTCCGCCCTGCCGCCCGAGCCGATGGCCTGGGGCGCGTCCACCACGTGCAGGATCAGGTCGGCGTCGGCGACCGCCGCCCCGGCCTCCCGCATCATGTGCTCGTGCAGAAGGTAGGCGGGCGTCAGAATGCCGGGGGTGTCCAGGAAGACGATCTGATACTCCGCGGCGGACAGGATGCCGCGCACGGCGCGCCGCGTTGTCTGGGGTTTCTCGGTCACAATCGAGATCTTCTCCCCCAGCAGCGTGTTCAGGAGGGTGGACTTGCCTGCGTTGGGAGCGCCCACGATCGCCACGAAGCCGGAGCGGAACGGCGCCGGACCATCCCCTGGTTTCCTATCCACGGCGGAGGGCCGCCGCGGATGCCTGCATCACTTCCCGTGGCATTGCTTGTACTTCTTGCCGCTGCCGCAGGGACAGGGGTCGTTCCTTCCGGTCTTCTCCCCCACGTGGATCGGCTGCGGTTTTCCCGCACGCGGGGGACGGCCCTGCTCTCCCCCGGGGGGTGGAACCGGGCCGGGGCCCGAAGCGGGTTCCCTGTCGGGGTGGAACCCCATGCCGAGCGCGGTATCGTGGCTTGTGCGCATCTCGGCGGGCCGGGGACCCCGCAGGGAGGGAGCAGGAGCCTGGACGGGGAAGAGCTTGAAGACCGAGGTGACAATCTCCGCGTTCAGGATCTCCAGCAACTCCAGGAACATGCGGAAGGCCTCCGTCTTGTATTCCACAAGAGGGTCCTTCTGCCCGTACGCCCGGAGATGAATCCCCTCCTTCAGGTCGTCCATCTCCCGCAGGTGGTCCTTCCACTTCTCGTCGATGACCTGGAGGGTCACCATCTTCTCCAGCGCCGCCATCATCTCGGGTCCGAGCCGCTCCTCCTTCCGCGCGTAGAACTCGCGGGCGGCCCTGCACACTTCGTCCCGGACTCCCTCTTTTCCGAGCTGGAGGAACCGCTCCCCCTGGATTCCGAAATCCACCAGCAGGTGCGAGCGCACGTCCTCCCGGAGACCCTCGATATTCCCCTCGTCATAATGCTTCTCCACCAGACGCAGGGTATGGTCTTCCAGCAGATCCAGGACGTCGTCCCGTATCCGCTCCTCGAGCAGGGCCCTGCGGCGGCGGGCATACACCACCTCGCGCTGCTGGTTCATCACGTTGTCGTATTCCAGCAGCCGCTTGCGGATGCCAAAGTTGTTCTCCTCCACCTTCCTCTGCGCCCGCTCCACGGACCGGGTAATCATCGGATGCTGGATGACCTCCCCCTCCTTGAGCCCCATCCGCTCCATGATGCGGGCGATCCGGTCGCTCCCGAACAGGCGCATGAGGTCGTCTTCCAGGGAGAGGAAGAACTGGGAGGACCCGGGGTCCCCCTGGCGGCCCGACCGTCCCCGCAGCTGGCGGTCGATGCGCCGCGCCTCATGCCGTTCCGTGCCGATGATGTGGAGGCCTCCCGCCTCCCGCACGCCGGGCCCCAGCTTGATGTCCGTGCCCCGGCCCGCCATGTTCGTGGCGATCGTCACCACGCCCGGGAGGCCTGCGTTGGAGACAATCTCCGCTTCCCGCTGGTGCTGCTTGGCGTTCAGCACGTTGTGGGGAATCCCCTTCCGCTTCAGCATCCTGGCGATGGTCTCGGACACCTCCACGCTTGTGGTCCCCACCAGGACGGGCCTGCCGGAGGCCCGCATCTGCTCGATTTCCTCGAGAACCGCGTTGTACTTCTCCCGCTTGGTCTTGTAGATCATGTCGTGGCCATCCCGCCGCACCATCGGCTTGTTCGTCGGGACGACCACCACATCCAGTTTGTAGATATCGAAGAACTCCGCCGACTCCGTTTCGGCGGTTCCGGTCATCCCGGCCAGCTTCCGGTAGAGCCGGAAGTAGTTCTGCAGGGTGATGGTGGCCAGCGTCTGCATATCCCGCTCCACCTTCACCCCCTCCTTGGCCTCGATTGCCTGATGGAGACCGTCGGAGTACCTCCGGCCCGGGAGCAGGCGGCCGGTGAACTCGTCCACGATCATGACCTTCCCGTCCTCGCTCACCACGTACTCCTGGTCCCGGTCATACAGGGAGTACGCGCGCAACAGCTGCGTCACCGTGTGTATCCGGTCGCTCCGCTCCGCGTAGAGCTGGGTCTGGATGTCTTTCCGGCGCTGGATCCCGGCGGCATCCAGGCCCGGCTCGGCCTCGATGAGGCTGAACTCCGTTCCAAGGTCGGGAAGGACGAAGAAGTCCTTCTCCGCCGCCGTGGAGGCAAGCAGTTCCCGTCCCTTCTCCGTGAGGGTGATCTGATGGTTCTTCTCGTCGATGGCGTAATAGAGCTCGTCGTCAATCTCGTGCATCCGGCGGGACTGGTCCCGGAGATACTCCATCTCCGTCCCCTGCACCAGCTTCTTCGTGGAGGGATCCTGCAGGAGCTTCACCAGGCGGGGATGCTTGGGGAGGCCGCGGCTTGCGCGCAGGAGGAGAGGCCCTGCTTCCTCCGTCCGCTTCTCCTCCAGGAGCTTCTCAGCCTCCCCCGTCAGCTTCGTGAGCAGGTTGCGCTGCGCGCTCACCAGACGCTCCACCTTCGGCTTCATCTCCCCGAACCTGTGGTCCTCGGTGTTCACGGGCCCGCTGATAATCAGGGGGGTGCGGGCTTCGTCGATGAGGACCGAGTCCACCTCGTCCACGATGGCGTAGTTGTAGCCGCGGTGCACCAGGTCCTCCCGGCGCACCACCATGTTGTCCCGCAGGTAGTCGAAACCGAACTCGTTGTTGGTGCCGTAGGTGATGTCGCAGGCGTACTCCTTCCGCCGCTGGAAGGGATCCATCTGGTTCTGGATGCACCCGACGGTGAGGCCCAGAAACTCGTACACCCTCCCCATCCAGACACTGTCCCGCCTGGCCAGATAGTCGTTCACCGTCACCAGGTGCACTCCGCGGCCGGAAAGGGCGTTCAGGTACACGGGCATGGTGGCCACAAGGGTCTTACCCTCCCCCGTGGCCATCTCGGCGATCCTGCCCTGGTGGAGGACGACACCGCCCACGATCTGGACATCGAACGGCACCATGTCCCAGACCGCGGTGTTTCCGAGCAGATCGAAGGTGGTGCCCACAAGCCGGCGGCATGCGTCCTTGACGACCGCGAAAGCCTCCGGAAGCAGCTCATCCAGCGTCTCCGCCGTGATTTCCTCCCGTTCCTTCTCGAGGGCCTCCGCCTCCGCCAGGAGGGGTTCCCGCTCGCGCGGGGGCATGTCCGCCCGGGCCAGTTTCTCCTTTGTCTGCCGGAGCTCCTCCTCCGTTTCGGCAAGGGCCTCCCGGATGCGGGCCCGGAAGGCCGCGGTTTTGCCCCTCAGTTCCTCGTCCGACAGCTTCCGGAGCTCCGGCTCAAAGGCCAGAACCGCCTCCAGCACGGGCTGGATGGCCCGGACATCCCGCTCGTGCTTGCCGCCGAAGAGCCGGCGAAGGAACTGGAGCATCTCGGATCAGAAGTTGTGCATGGGGGGAAAATTCCACTCAATATAGGGAGAAAGATGCCCGCAATCAACAAACCGGAGCCCGGCGGCGGCGCCGTGCGCACTCCTTCCCCCCATCGGAGCCGGCGGGAGAGCGCGCGTTCCCCGCTTTTTCTCTTTCTGATCGCGGCGATGGCGGCGGGCTCCTGCCGGCATCCCGGCGTGCGGGACCCGCTCCGGGAGGGGTTGATGAGACTCCCGAGCACCGCCGCATCCCCCCTGCTGCAGCAGGCCGTGGATGCGCTGCTGGCGGATTCCCTCTTCCCTCCCTCCAATGCAGGGATCGACATTGTCTCCCTTGAAACGGACGAGGTGCTCTATGCCCTCAACCCGGAGATGCTCTTCACCCCTGGGTCCAATGCGAAGCTCCTGACGGCGGCGGGGGCCCTGACGCTCCTCCCCGCGGACGCCGCGATGGTGACGGAGATCGCCCCCGCCGCCCGGGACTCATCGGTCCTTGTCATCACCGGATCCGGCGACCCGTTTCTGTCGGGAGCGGAGATGGACTCCATCGCCTCCCGGCTGGCCTCCCTGCTCCCTGCGGGACGCTCCTGGACCCTCGTGGGCGACTGCACCCGGTTCGACGGCGCGGCCTGGGGGAAGGGATGGATGCACGACGACGAGCCGGACCCGTCCGCCCCCTTTCAGAGCCCCCTCTCCTTCAACGGGAACACCGTCACGGTGGTCGTCGCTCCCGGCGGGGAAGGCGGGGACCCGGCACGGGTGCACCTGGAGCCCCCCACCGGATTTGTCCGCGTTTCGGGAGCGGTTCTCACCCGGGAAGGCGGTGTGCAGACCCCTCTCGGCGCCGGCCGTCTCTGGACGGAAGGCGCCAATGTGGTGCGCCTCGAAGGGGAGATCGCACGGGGGGACTCCGCACGGCGGTTCTCCTTCAGTCTCCGGAACCCGCCGCTCTTCTTCCTGCAGGCCCTGCGGGAGAGAATGGAACAAAGGGGCCTGTGCGTTGCCGCGGCCGAAACGGCGTCCGGGATGGCGCAGGGGGAACCTCTGCTCGTGTTCTCCCGGAGCATCGACTCCGTGGTGGCGGGGATGAACAAGAAAAGCGACAACCTGGCGGCGGAGAACCTCCTGAAGTACCTGGACTGGGCGCTGTCGGGGGCTCCGGGATCCACCGAGGGAGGGGTCGGGCACCTCCGGCGCATGCTCGGAGTCATGGGGGCCGACACCTCCCGGCTGGTTCTGGCGGACGGCTCCGGTGTTTCCCGATACAACCTGGTCTCGGCGCGCACCCTGACCCGGGTGCTCCGCCGTGTGCGGGAGAACCCGAAAACCCGGGACCGTTTCCTCGCCTCCCTGCCGCTGGCGGGAGTGGACGGCACCCTCCGGAACAGAATGAAGGGAACCGCTGCGGCAGGCCGGGTGCGGGCCAAGACGGGCACCATGGCGGGGGTCTCGGCCCTCACGGGGTTCGTGGAAACCGCGGACGGGGAGCCGCTGGCCTTCTCCATCCTCATGCAACACTACGCCGCTCCGGCGGAGGTCTATCGCGCCGTGCAGGATTCCATCGCCGTCCTGCTCGCCCGGCTAAAGGGGAGGATCCCGCCGGGGGGCAACGCCCCTCGGTGATGCCGGCGCCGCCCGGGCGGGGTTCTTTGCATTTCACCCCTCATTTCAATATGTTCATCGCATGAGGAGTTTCCCCTTCCCTCTCCCGTCCCTTCCGGACGCCGGGCGGGTATGCGCCGCCGCCCTGCTCGGGGCGCTCCTGCTTTCCGGAGGTTGTGCGGATCGGGGCGGGGATGAACGGGAGAAGACCCTCGAGACTTCCCCCGAGGCAATCACGGTCCCCCCCTTCAACGGTGCACGCGCCTTCCGCCACCTGGTCCGGCAGGTGGAGTTCGGACCCCGGAACCCCAATTCTCCCGGGCATGCCGCCTGTCTGGCGTACCTCAGATCGGAGATGCAGGCCGGGGGTGCCGAGGTCACCCTCCAGGAATTCACCCGGGAGGGGTACGGGGGGGAAGTCCTGCGCCTCACCAACATCGTGGCCCGATTCCATCCCCGGGCCGTGGAACGCATTCTCCTGTGCGCCCACTGGGATACGCGGCCGCGCGCCGACCGGGATCCCGACCCCGCACGGCGGGAGCAGCCGATACCCGGGGCAAACGACGGAGCGAGCGGCGTGGCGGTGCTCCTGGAGCTGGCCTTCCTCCTGCGCGATCACGTTCCCCCCTGCGGGGTGGACATCGTTCTCTTTGACGGGGAGGATTACGGGCGGGAAGGCGACCTGGACCTGTACCTTCTGGGGTCGCGCCACTACGCCCGGACCCTGGAACCGGACCGGTTCCCCTCCTTCGGCATTCTGCTGGACATGGTGGGAGACAGCGAGCTGCGGCTCCCCGTCGAACCCTACTCCCGCGCATACGCTCCCGACATCGTGGACCTCGTCTGGGGGCGGGCGCGCGCACTGGGGGTGGACCAGTTTGTGGAGGAGGAAGGTCCGGCGGTTCAGGACGACCATCTCCCCCTGAACGAAGCAGGGCTGAAAACGGTGAACATCATCGACTTCGCCTACCCGGATGCCACCCACCGCTACTGGCACACCCATGCGGACACGCCCGAGCACTGCAGCCCCGGGAGCCTGGAGGCGGTCGGCAGCGTCATCGCCCACATCGTTTTCACCGGCGCGCACTGAGGTCCATGGCCGGCGCCTACATGGAGATGACGGTGGCCGCGACCGGGGCCTTCGCCGAGGCCTGCATGGGTCTCCTGTCGGAGATCGGCGTGGAGGCCTTCTGGGAGGATGGAGACAGGCTCCGGTGCTATGTCCGGGAATCCCGCTGGGATCCCGCCCTTCCGGAGGCCGTAGAGGAGATCCTGCGGAGGCTTGCCCGTTCCCACGACACTCCCCTTCCCGCTGTTGCGGTCGCCAGGGTCCCCGAACGGGACTGGAATGCCGAATGGGAACGGAGCATCAAGCCCGTCCGGGTGTCCGGGCGGATCATCGTGGCTCCCACCTGGGAGCCCGTCCGGGCCGGACCCCGGGACATCCTGATCCGTATCGACCCGAAGATGTCCTTCGGGACGGGCCACCATGAAAGCACGCGACTCAGTCTCCGGCTGGTGGAGCGGTATGTCCGGCCCGGCATGCGAATGCTGGATGTGGGCACGGGAACGGGGATCCTGGCCATTGCCGCCCTCCGGCTCGGGGCGGGACACGCCACGGGTGTGGATAACGACCCATGGGCATGCAGGAACGCCCGGGAAAACGCCGCAATCAACGGCGTGACGGCGGCTCTGGAAGTGCTCCAGGGGGAAACGGACGCCGCGCCGGCCGTTCCGCACGATCTGGTGGCCGCCAACATCCAGCGGGACGTACTGGAGAGGATCCTTCCCCTTCTCTGCGAACGTCTGGCCCCCGGAGGGGTTCTCATCCTGGCGGGTCTGCTCGCCGGGGACGGAGAGCCGATGGAGCGTCTCCTTGCCGGACAGGGACTCCGGATCGAGGAACGAGCGGAGGAGAACGAGTGGACGGCCCTGGCGGCATCGAGGCGCCGCACCGCCCCGCAATGATCTGCTCCTGTATCGACGTCGGCACCAACACCGTGCTGCTGCTTGTGGCGGAGATCTCCCCGGGGGGGATCATCCGCCCGCTGCTGGAAGAGGCCCGCACCCCGCGCCTCGGCGAAGGGGTGGACGCGCGTGGGTGCCTCCGCCCGGACGCCATGCGGAAGACCCTGAGGGCCGTGGAGGATTCCCTCCGGGCCTGCAGTTCTTTCCGGGGGGAGACCCCGGGGGTGTTTGGAACCAGCGCGCTCAGGGATGCGCAGAACGGCCGCGCCTTCGCTGGGCTTCTGAGACGGCGCACCGGGCTGGACCTGGAGGTGCTTTCGGGCCGGGAAGAGGCGCTTCTTTCATTCCGGGGGGCGGTGAGCGGCCTGGGTGGACCCGGCCCGTGGACCGTCCTGGATGTGGGGGGCGGCAGCACGGAGGTGACCGCGGGGTGCGCCGGGGATGTGCGGTTGCACGCCAGCCTGGATGTCGGCGCTCTCCGGATCACCGAGCGTTTCTTTGCGCACGACCCGCCGCAGAGCGCGGAGCGCCATGCGGCGGAGGACTTCATCGAAGCCCGGGTGCGGGAGCTGGATCCCGGGAGCGCCCAGGGAGCGCCGCTGGTGGCGGTGGCGGGAACGGCCACTTCGCTGGCGATTCTGGATCAGGGGCTCCGGCATTTCTCTGTGGACGCGGTCTCGGGTTACCGGCTCACGCGGGGGCGCCTGGAGGAGCTGTGCACCCTGTTGCAGGGCCTTCCCGCCCGGGGCATACGCCCCCTGGCCGATGTCATGGAGGGACGGGCGGACATCATCTTCGCCGGAGCCCTCATCCTCCGCGCTGTTCTGCGCCGCCTCGGGAAGAATGAGGCGCTGGTAAGCGACCGGGGTCTGCGGTACGGCATCGCCCTCCGGGAGTGGGAGCGTCGGACGGCCCGAAGGCCGGGAAAGGAGCAAGGATGAAACCGTTCAGGGAACGGCTGTCACAGGAGGTGATCGTGTTCGACGGCGGGGTGGGCACCTACCTGTACGAGAAGGGGGTGTATATCCACACCTGCTACGACGAGCTCAACCTCGCGAACCCCGATATCGTGACGGAGGTGCACAGGGAGTATCTGGCCGCGGGGGCGGACGCCGTGGAAACCAACACCTTCGGAGCCAACAGGTTCAAACTGGCCGCCTTCGGGCTGGAAGGAAAGGCGCGCGAGGTGAACCGGCTGGGAGCCGCTCTTGCCCGGAAGGTGGCGGGGACATCCGCCCTCGTGGCCGGCTCCGTGGGTCCCCTCGGCATCCAGATTGAGCCCCTGGGCAAGCTCTCCTACGACGAGGCCCGAGACGCATTCCGGGAACAGGTCGAGGGTCTCCTGGAGGGGGGAGTGGATCTCGTCATCCTCGAGACGTTCGGCCTTCTCTCCGAGCTTCTCCAGGCGATCCGGGCGGTGCGGGGGCTGGATGGCGGCATTCCCCTCATTGCCCAGGTCACCGTGGGGGACGACGGGAAGCTCCTGAGCGGGGGCACGCTGGCTTCCTTCGCCGCCGGCATCGCGGATCAGGGGGTGGATGCCGTGGGCATGAACTGCTCCGTGGGCCCGCGGGCCATGCTGGAGGCACTGGAGGAGCTGCGGGGACTGACGGAACTGCCCATCGCCGTCCAGCCCAACGCGGGTCTCCCTCAGAGCATCGGGGGCCGCAACATCTACATGACATCCCCCGAGTACATGGCGGAGTACGCCAAGAGGTTCATCCAGACGGGGGCGGCCATCGTGGGAGGATGCTGCGGCACCAATCCCGCCCATATCCGCGCCATCCGCAGGGCGGTGCAGGCCCTCCGGCCGGCCAAGCGCATGGATGTCCGCGCGGCGGATCTGAAAGTGGCCCCTCCCGAGAAAGCGGCCGTCATCGAGCGGTCCGAGAAGTCACGCCTCTCGGCGAAGCTCGTCCGGGGGGAATTCGTCACGCTGGTGGAGCTGGTCTCCCCCCGCGGGGTCTCTGCGGAGAAGGAGATCGCCAAGGCACGGAGACTCCACCACTTCGGCATCGATGCCATCAACATCCCCGACGGACCGCGCGCCTCGGCCCGGATGTCGGCCCTCTCCATGGCAGCCCTCCTGCTCCGGCAGGTCGGCGTGGAACCGGTTCTGCACTTCGCCTGCCGCGACAGGAACGTCATCGGCATGCAGTCGGATCTCCTGGGCGCCTGGGCCCTGGGGATCCGCAACCTCATTGCCATCACGGGTGATCCTCCGAAGCTGGGGAACTATCCGGACGCAACGGCCGTGTTTGATGTGGACGCCATCGGCCTGGTGAACATCATCCGCCGGCTCAATCACGGAATGGACCTTGTCGGAAACCCCATCGGAGAACCCACGGGGTTCGCGGTGGGGGTGGGTCTCAATCCCGGCGCACTCAACCTGGACGAAGAACTGCGCCGGCTGGACTGGAAGATCGAAGCCGGAGCGGAGTTCATCGTCACCCAGCCGGTATTCGACATCCGGATCCTGGAGCGCTGCATGCAGAGGATCAGCCACGTAGGGCTGCCGCTGATCTGCGGCATCTGGCCTCTGGTCTCCTACCGGAACGCGGAGTTCATGAACAACGAGGTGCCGGGAGCCAGCGTCCCGGCGGAGGTCCTGGAACGCATGCGGCGGACGACTACAAAGGAGGAAGGGTTCGCCGAAGGAGTGAAGATCGCCCGCGAGACGTTCCTGCAGGTCCGCTCCGCGGTGGCCGGGATCCAGCTTGCCGCCCCCATGGGCCGGATCGAGGGCATCTTCGGGATTCTGGGACCCGCCGGGGAAGAGCCGGGCGCCTGATGCGGGGGGTTCTTCAGGGAGAACGCTTCATCCTCCGCATCACCCGCTCCAGGGCGCGCAGGGCGCGGGCGACATCCCGGGCCGTGTTCCCCCGGCCGAACGAGAAGCGGAGAGTGGCCCGGGCCGTATCCGGGTCCCTCCCCAGGGCGCGCAGGACGTGGGAGGGCTGAGCGCTCCCCGATGAGCAGGCCGCCCCGCCGGAGACCGCAATCCCCTCCAGGTCCATCCCCACCGCCAGCAACTCCCCATCCGCCCCGATGCTCCGCGCATCAAAGGAAACGCTCAGGATGTGGGGGACCCGCTCCCCCCCTTGCCCGTTGATGAGGGCGGCGGGGAACCGCTCCCGGATCCCCGCTTCCAGCATATCCCTGAGGCGCGCACAGCGGCGCATCTCCCCCTCCGCCCGGCTCCGGGCGATTTCAAAAGCCCCCGCAAAGGCCACGGCGAGAGGAACCGCCTCCGTTCCGGGGCGGAGACCGCGCTCCTGGCCTCCCCCTTCCAGCAGCGGCTCCATGGGGGTCCCGCGCCGGATGTACAGGGCGCCGATCCCCCTGGGGCCGTTCATCTTGTGCGCCGAGAACGAGAGCAGATCCGCCCCCATGGTGCGGACATCCAGGGGAAGCCTGCCTGCCGTCTGGACGGCATCCACGTGGAAGAGGGCCCCCTGTGCATGCACGAGAGGAGCCAGCGCGGCCGGATTGCTGAGGGCTCCCACTTCGTTGTTGGCGTGCATGAGGGACACAAACGCGGTGTGGGGTGTCAGCGCCCGGGCCAGCGCGCCGGAGGACGCGGCGCCGGAGGCCTCCGGCGGGATCTCGGTGAGGGAGAATCCCTCCGCCGTGAGCCGGCGCATGGGATCCAGGACCGCGCGGTGTTCGACCGCCGAGGTTACCAGGTGTCTCCGACCCCGGCGGCCGAGGGCTCGTGCACAGCCCAGGACCGCCAGGTTGTCGGCCTCGGTCCCGCCACTCGTGAAGAACACCTCCCCCGGAGCGGCCCCGATGAGACGGGCCACCCTCGCCCGCGCTTCCTCCAGGGCCGCGCGGGCGCCTCTCCCGAACCAGTGGAGGGAGGATGGGTTCCCCCAGAGGTCGCGCTGGCAGGCGCGCAGGAACTCCAGCACCCCGCCGTCCACGGGGGTCGTGGCGGCGTGGTCCAGGTAGACCCGCTTCATGCGCGGGGTCCGGCTACTCCTCGTCAAACGCACGGGGCCGCCGTCCCCGGGCCTCCCGCATCGCCTGGCGCAGTTCGCGCTCGAACTGCCGCTCGAACAGGAGGAACCGGGCGCGCTGGACGGGGGTGAGGATGCCGGCAAGGGAACCCACAAACGCCTCCTCCCCCTCCCCCAGCCGGCGGTCCAGGGCCGCAATGCGCGCAAAGACCTCCTCGTACGAGGCCTCAGCTGCGCGGGTGCGCACAAACAGTTCCAGCCGGTCCAGCGCCTGCATCCGTTCCCCGCGGAGGGAGCGCTGCGCCCTCTCGTGTTCCGCAAGCCGGGCAAAGAACCGGACCGACCGTTCCTCCTCCAGCTCAAGCATCTCCGCCATTCGTATCTTGCGGAGACGCTCCACCCTCTCCGTTCCCCCTCCCCGCCCCTGGGGGGGGCCGGGGGGCTGCGCACCGGAGAAATCGCACGCCAGCACGCACAGGAATGCCAGGGTGAAGGTTTTCATGTCTGCTCCGGATGCTGTTGCATTAGCGCGAGGGGGACTCCAGCACCGCCAGAATCTCTTCCGTCTCCCGTTCCGAAAGGGCGTCCACAAGCCCCGTCAGGTCCGCCCTGCCGATCAGGTACTCCTCCGCCGCCCCGGCGGAGAGGCTCAGGGTTTCCTCCGTGTCGGTCTCGAACCCGGCCAGATACGGGGCAAAGTCCTCCGCCACGGCCTCCAGCTCCTCATCCCCGAAGGAAGCCACAAGGCGGGGAAGGCTGCTCCCACTGTCACGGGTCGAGGGGGGGGCGTAGTAGCTCAGTCCGATGAGGAAGGAGACGACGGCTACGATTCCCGGGGCGGCCACCCGGAGCGCCCAGCTCACAGAAAGGGCCTTCCCGCTGGTCAGCTCGTCAATCCGGCGGTTCACCCTGAGGGGAAGGGACACCCAGTATTCCCCGGAGGGGGGTTCGGGGAGGGAACTCACCGCGCCGGAGACCAGGGCGCGGAGGGCCTCGGTGGCCCGGCGTTCCTCCTCATCCGTGACCCCGTTATCCCGGCTCCGGAATATCATTCTTCAGCGACTCCCGTATCTTCCTGACTGCGTGAAAGTAGTTCGCCTTCAGACCGCCGACCGATGTCTTGAGAATCTGTGCGATCTCGTCATAGGACATCTCCTCGAAGTAGCGCATGATGAAGACCACTCTCTGTTTTTCGGGGAGCGCGGCGACGGCCTTCTTCAGCAGCATTTCGGTTTCCCGTCCGGAGAGCTCCTCGTCCGGACCCGGCGCCGCGGGAAGGAGCCGGGAGAGGAGATCGCTCTGCCGGAGGTAGTCCAGCACCCGCCGCTTCTTCACAGCGTTCAGGGAGAGGTTCACCCCGATCCGGTAGAGCCACGTGAAGAACCCGGCATCACCCCGGAAATCGCCCAATCCCAGGTAGGCCTTCACGAAGGTCTCCTGGGTGATGTCGTCCGCCTCCATGTGGTCTCCCACGATCCTGCGGACCACGCGGTACACGCTCTGCTGATGCCGGCGCATCAGCTCGGTAAAGGCCCTCCGATTCCCCCGCCGGACCTCCTCCACAAGCTCGAAATCGCTCCGTTGATCCATATGAGGGGCGGGGCTTGCTGGTTGGACAGGAGGGGGAGGCGAAACGTTTAACGGCAGCCCGCCGGCCTTTCAGAAGGCCCGCCGGAGCTTCCGGAGGGTTGTCTTCATGTCCTGGGAAATCACCTTGGCCCCGGCCAGGACGGGCATGCAATTGGTGTCCCCGACCCAGCGGGGGACCACATGGAAGTGCACGTGTTGCTCCACCCCGGCCCCTCCCGCCCTGCCGATGTTCGCGCCGAAATTGAATCCCTGGGGGCGCATGATCTTCCCCAGGGCAATCATGGAGCGCCGGACCGCTTCCATCATTTCCAGGAGTTCGTCGGAGGTCAGATCCGTGAGGCCGGGGACCTGGCGGTAGGGCACCACCAGCAGATGGCCGCTGTTGTAGGGGTAGCGGTTCATGATCACGAAGGATAGCCTCCCCTTCCACACGATGAACTCCCGGTCGTCGTTTCCCGCACGCAGTGCAGCGGTGAACAGACTTTGTTTCTTCCCCTTGCGCGCCGGCTTGGCAAAGGTCTCGATGTACCGGGACCGCCAGGGTGACCAGATCTGCTTCATGATGAACCTTTCCTCCGCAGCGGGCGCAAAATGAAGAAGGTCGGGGGACGTCCCTCCGCCGCCCGACCTTCCCCCGTCCCGGCCCGCAGGCGGCTCTGCGTTATGCCTCCTGCTCCTTGTTCCGGTTCTTCTCAGAGGCCTGAATAACCTTCTGCGCCTGCTCGAAGGGCATCTCCTCATAGTGAGACATGGCCGCCTGGAAGATGCCCCGGCCGCCCGTCTTGGACCTGAGGATCGTGGCGTACTTGTGCAGCTCCGCATAGGGGACCTGCGCGCGGATGACCTGATAGTGACCCACGGCATCCATGCCCTGGATCTTCCCGCGCCGGCTGGAGATATCTCCCATGACGTCGCCCATGGCGTCTTCGGGGACTTTCACCTCCACGTTGTAGATCGGCTCCAGCAGAACCGGCCTTCCTTCCAGGAACCCCTTCTTGAACGCCTGAATAGCGGCGATTTTGAATGCCATTTCGGATGAATCCACATCGTGGTAGGATCCGTAATGGAGGGCCACACGCACATCCACAACAGGATAGCCCGCCAGCACCCCCTCTTTCATTCCCTCCACCACACCCTTCTCCACGGCGGGGATGTATTTTCCGGGCACCACGCCCCCGACGATCTCATCCTCAAACTCGAAGCCCTGA
Organism: Bacteroidota bacterium; assembly: GCA_049587715.1. Classification (GTDB taxonomy): domain Bacteria; phylum Bacteroidota; class Ignavibacteria; order UBA10030; family UBA6906; genus JBAVEL01. Next base: position 4,328 of record JBAVEL010000107.1, on the reverse strand, counting down.
CCCCGCTTGAGGGGCTCGAGGCGGAGATGCACATGTCCGTACTGCCCGTGCCCCCCCGTCTGCTTCTTGTGCTTGTACTCGGCGTCTTTCACAACCGCCTTGATCGTCTCGCGGTAGGGAACACGCGGCTCCCCCAGGTCCACCTCCACGTTGTACTTCTGCTTCAGCCGTTTCACCATGACATCCAGATGCAACTCCCCCTGGCCGCTGATGATTGTCTGGTGGAGCTCCCCGTCCACGCGGAACAGAAACGTCGGGTCCTCCTGATGCAGGGAATGCAGCCCCGTCGAGATCCGGTCCTCATCCCCCTTGGCCTTCGGGACAATGGCGGCGTGAAACACGGGGGGCGGGAAGGCGATGGGCTGGAACTGCGCAGGGAAGGCCTTCCCGCTGAGGGTATCGTTGGTGTGCGTGTCCTTCAGCTTCACCACCGCCCCCAGATCCCCCGCCACCAGCCTCCCCACTTCTTTCCGGTCCTTGCCGTTCATCAGATAGAGCTGGGCCAGGCGCTCGGCTTTCCCGTTGGACTGGTTCACAAGGTCCAGGCCCGGGGAAATTGTCCCGCTGTAGACGCGGAAGAAGGAGAGCTCCCCCACGTGCGATTCCGAGACGGTCTTGAAGACGAAGAGAGAGGGGGGGCCGGCCGGGTCCAGCGGAACCACAGAGCCGGAGCTCTCCTTGCTCCCGGGAACCAGGGCCCGCACTTCCGGCGCGTCCGCCGGGGAGGGGCAATACTCGGCGAGCGCGTCCATGACCCCGGCCACTCCCACGTTCGCCGATGCGGCGCTGCACAGGACCGGGAAGATGCTCCGGGCGCGAATCCCCTTCCGCAGCCCCGCAAGCACCTCCTCCCCCGTCAGGCCCCCCTGCTCCAGATACCGGTTCAGCAGGCCCTCATCGGATTCCGCCACGAGCTCCACCAGTTCCTGGCGCATGCGCTCCGCCTTTGTGCGCGCATCGGAGGGGATGTCCGTTTCGGTATAGCGACCGTTCCCGCCCGGCACGAATCGAAGGGCCTTCATCCGGATCACGTCCACCACCGTATCGAAGCCCAGCCCCTGCCGGAGGGGAAATTGAACCGCCACCAGGTCATGGCTCAGCAGCTCCCGCGCCTGCCGGAGCACCTTGTCGAAATCCGCGTTTTCGTTATCGAGCTTGTTCACCACGTAGACGGCGGCCGTGCCGAACTCCGCGGCATACCGGGCCACGATCTCGGTCCCGACCTCCACCCCTTCCACGGCCTTCAGGCAGATCAGGGCCGTATCGGCTACGCGGAGCGCCGCCTTCACCTCCCCGGTGAAGTCCGTGTACCCGGGGGTGTCCAGCACGTTGATCTTGAGCCCCTTCCACTCGCAGAAGAGCAGGCTTGTGTTGATGGAGATCTGGCGGCTGACCTCATCCTGATGATAGTCGGAGAGGGTATTCCCCTCCTCCACGCGCCCCAGACGGGTGGTCGCGCCCGAGGTGTGAAGCATGGCTTCTGTGAAGGTTGTCTTTCCGGCCCCTCCGTGGCCGATCAGAGCCACGTTGCGGATGGCTTCAGGGGAGAACTCTTTCATGCGAACTGGACCTCCAGAGTGTGGGGCGGTGTGTCGCGCCCGTATTGTGTGTGTGCGACAGACGAAGCAGCCGGCGGCAACCGCAGAGGAGAAACGAAATCAGCGAGACGTTCGGCGGGGCCTCACACAGCGCGCACGCGGTGTAGAAACGCGCGCACCCCCTTCAGGACGGCCGCGACAAAGGCGACCGTTTCGAGGATCGGGCCTTCCATGCTCTGCTGAACCTTGCGCTCCAGGGCGACGATGTTGTCCGCCACCTCGCGGACAGAACCCACGGAATCGCGGATCATCATCACCTGATCGTCGATGCTCTCGGAAATGCTCTTCAGCCGCGCCGTCACGAATTCCATGTTCTCCAGCACCGGAACGGCGCGCGCCATAAGCTCCCGCATGTCTTTCTCCGCCGTGCCGAGTATCTCCCGCACGCGGGTCAGAAGGAGGAGGAGGTAGATGCACACCGCCGAGAGGGAGAGCAGGGCGATGATGAGGGCAACGGTCAGAACGATAGGCACCGAGGTTCTCTTGAGATGAGGGTATGCCGGCTCAGCCGCGCTCGCGTTCTTCCCGGAACGCCTGCACGCCGGCTGCAACCGCGTTCTTCACCTTGGCTGCTTCCTCCCCGAGGGATCCCGCCTTCTGTTTCGCCCCGGCGAGGACACGATCGGCGTCTTCCAGGAGAGAGCTGGCCTTCTGTTTCGCCTCGCTGATCAGTTCCTCCGAACGGAGCTTCGCCTCGCCGGCGGCCGTCTGGCCCCGTGTCTTGGCGGACTGGACCGCATGCTCCGCCTCCTCCAGCAGATCGTCGGCCTTCTGGCGGATATCCCGCCGCAGCTCACGACCCGACTTGGGAGCGTACAGAAGAGCAAGGGCCGCGCCCACCGCCCCCCCTGCAATCAGCCCGATGACAAGCCCCTTGAACATCCCTTCCTGTGCCATATGCCGTCTCCCAGCCTTGGACAGCCGCCCGCTCCCGACGCCGCGGCGGCAGTGGAACATATGAACTTGGCCCTACAAAAGCAACCTCTAACCTCGGACGGGATGGGGGTTTACCCCCTGCGAGGACCCTCCCCTGCGTCACCCCGCCCGAGGCGGGACGACGCAGGGCGGGACGGGCCCGTCTACTTCTTCTTGTGACGCATCTTTCTGAGCCGCTTCTTCCGCTTGTGCGTCGCCATCTTGTGTCGCTTCCGCTTCTTACCGCTCGGCATCGTTCCTCCTTTCTGGCTGTCGAATGGGTCCGCCCGGCTCCCGGACGGGCTGCCGGATTCCCTCCCGGGGGCGCCCTGCCCTCCCCCCGGGCTTACGGCATGATCTTCTGCAGGTTCTCGTTCACCAGCACCTTCACTTCCTTCGAGACCTTGAACAGGGGCACCCAGTGCTCGTCCACCATCACCTGCTCGCCCGTGCGGGGGTTCCGGGCGATCCGTCCTTTCCGTTTCTTCACCTTGAAGCTGCCGAATCCCCTGATTTCGATGTTTCGCCCCTCCTTCATGGCGCTGATCACCGTCGAGATGAACCCGTCCACGACGGCTTCCGTCTCCACCTTCGTGAGACCCGTGGCCGTGGCAATCGTATCAACGATATCTGCTTTTGTCACCGGTGACTCTCCTTGAATGTTGAGGTTGCGGACCGGTCCCGCTCCGGACTCATGGCCCGGCGTATCTGTAGGAAAGCACGGGTCTGTCCATCCATTCCCGCTGGATTGCGCCCATTGCACGTCCTGCCTCCCCCAGCAGTGAATCCCAGAACGAGCGCCTGCGCCGCTCCCGCACCAGGGAGGGAGTGCCTTCGATCCCCGCAAGCTGCGCGGCAATGGCCACGGCGTCCTGCAGGGTGCCCAGGGTGTCCACCAGGCCGACCCGGAGGGCCTCCCTTCCCGTGAACACTCTCCCGTCGGCAAGAGTCCGAACCCTCTCGGGGGTCAGTCCCCGCTCCCGCTCGACCACTTCCGTGAACTGCTGATGCACATCCTGCATCAGGGTGCGGAAGTACTCTTCGTCTTCGGAGCTCATGCGGCGCGTAAAGGAGCCGGCATCCTTGAGCTTCCCGCTCTTGACGGTCTTGACTCCGATGCCGAGCCGGCTCATGGCCTCCTCCAGCTGGAGGAACTCCGAAATGACACCGATGCTGCCGGTGAGCGTCCCGGGATTGGCCACGATCCGGGTCGCCCCGCATGATACATAGTATCCCCCGCTCGCGGCGATGGACCCCATGGAGACCACCACGGGAGTTCCTCCCTCGGCGGTCTTCCGGACCTCCTCGTACATCTCCTGGCTCGCGGCCACCCCGCCTCCCGGCGACTCCACACGAAGCACGATCGCCCGGATGGCGTCGTCCTCGCGGCGCTCCTTCATCTGGCGCACCACCTCCTCGGAGCTGACGATCACTCCCGTCAGCTCCACGAGGGCCACCTTCTCTCCCGAACCTTCGGCAACCAGCTCCGTCCCGCCCCGGGACGCGGAGGCCAGTTTCATCAAGAGCAGAACAGCAAGCACACATCCGAGAATGCCCAATGCAAGGATGGAGAGAAACCACTGAGCCGATTTCCGCATGGCGTCCTGATGCTGCCGTAAGTTATTGATTTACATGGTAATAGTAAGAAACGCAGGGAACAATGTCAAACCCCGCCTGCACCCCTTCCCCGCATCGGCCCATGGGGGCAGGGGTGCGGGCATCGGTGGGGGCCGCCGCAGCACGGGCCCTGCCAACGGACCCGTGGAGGGGCCGGAAGGAGAGGCCGGGGAATGACACCGGGGGGATATCCTTGAT
>JBAVEL010000106.1:0-2479 GCA_049587715.1 Bacteroidota bacterium | reverse complement strand
ACGACGGTGAACGTGTCTGTGCCGCTGATTGCGGGGTGGAACATGGTGTCGAACCCCGTGACGCGGGCTGCGGGGACGGATTCCATGAAGCAGGTGTTCACGCAGTCTCTGTTTGCCTACGGGTTCTCGTTCGGGGGCTCGTATGTGCAGGACACGACCCTGGAGAACATGACGGGATACTGGGGGAAGTTCCCCGGGGGAGTGGTGCCCGAGGTGATCGCGGGAGGGGCGAGGAGTCTGGATTCGGTGACGGTGGCGGCGCGGTGGAACATGGTGGGGTCCCTGACGACGCCGATTGACACCTCTGCGCCCCGGATCACGAGCAACCCGGTGGGGATCCGTGGTTCGGCCTGGTTCGGGTATGGTGTGACGGGATATGCGGGGACGGGCACCATCGAGCCGGGGAAGGCGTACTGGGTGAAGGCGACGTTGCCGGGCAAGTTCTACTTCAGTGCGGGGCCTGCGCCCGAGCGAGCGGAGGGTTCCGCGGGACGGACACTGGGGGATCTGAGCAGCATCACGGTGACGGACAGCCGGGGGAGCAGCCAGACGCTCTATTTCGGGGCGGATGCGGAGAGTGAGATACCCGTGGAGATGTACGAGATGCCTCCTGCGGCGCCAGCGGGGATGGTGGACGCCCGGTTTGTGGAGGGTGAAAGAGGGATGCTGGTGCGGACCCTCGGGAAGGGTGCGGAGGGAGGGGAGTTCGAGATCGCGGTGGAGGCGAGCGCGTACCCTGTGACGGTGTCGTGGAGTGTTGTGGAGGACGGGTACGGGTACGAGGTCCGGGACGGGTCGGGAGCGGGAGTGCTGGGGGTGCGGGAGATGCGCGGGGAGGGGAGCGTGCGGGTGGAGAAGGGGTTGAGGCGCCTCGTGGTGCGTGCGGGGAGCGGAGAGGGAGTGCCGCTCACCTACGGGCTGATGCAGAACTACCCGAATCCGTTCAACCCGGTGACGACGGTGCGGTTTGCGCTGCCTGTGGAGAGCCGCGTGGGGGTGGAGGTGTACAACCTGTTAGGACAGAGGGTGCGGACACTGGTGCGGGGAGACATGAAGGCGGGGTACCACGGGGTGGAGTGGAACGGCCGCGGAGAGGATGGGGGGCCTGTGGGGAGCGGTGTGTACTTTGTGCGGATGGAGGCGTCGGGGAGGGACGGGAGGAGCTTCAGCGGCGTGATGAAGATGATGCTCCTCAAGTAAGAGAGGGGCGGGCGCACCGGAAGCAAAGAGGGAAGATCAACGGCAGCATGGAGGGGCCCTCGGGGGCTCCTCCATGGCAGGGCCTCGGGAGGCACTCCGGGGGGGCGTGTTCCCTTCGGGGATACGAAGTCCATCATGTGATGAGGGACGAGGTGCAATGCGGGGGCGGTCGTCAGGCCGCCCCCGTTTCCTTTTCGAGGGAGGGTCGGGCACGATGATGAACCCATCGGAGAACCGCGGCCGCCTGGAGCGGGGCGGGGGTTCGCCGCCCGTTGTGCTCTGCAGCCCAAACCTCCGGGGCTCCCGGCCAGGGAGAAGCTGACGGGGATCCCGCACGGGGAAGGGTGTACGGCGGCTTCGGGAACGAACTCCGCCCCCGGGCAACAGGCCCGGCTGACCCCGTAGTTCTACGAGTTGTGGCTTTTTCACCCCTGCCTTATATTAGCGTGTCGGTTTCCCACCTTTCCCGGTTACTGGTCATTCGAGATTGCATACAGCGGTAGGATTTATTCAACCATCCCCACTCATCAGTGAAAGGGCAAGCCACATGAAAAAGGGCTTGTGGTTTCTCGCGCTGTTGCTGTGTCCCATTATGGCGCTCGGAGGCGGAAGGAAGGAAGCCGCCACGCGGGTCATGAAGGACGTGCCGGTGCCGGAGCAGGTCGTGCCGGAAATGAAGGCCGACCCGGGGCGGCTTCCGCAGTACCGCGGCATGTCTCCCTCCGCGGGAGTGTACACCACCCTGGGAGGGTGGTGGGACTATCAGTCCAACGGGGCGGTGGAGTTCCTGGAGATGGACTCCACCACGGGATGGCTTCATGCCATCATGATCATCGCCACGGACTCGAGCAACCAGAGCGCCACCCGGCGCACCGCCTACGCCCGGAGCACGGACGGGGGCGTCACGTGGGACAACTTCAGCAGCATCAACGTGCCCTCGTCCAGGTCCGGGTACCCCTCCCTCAGCATCCTCCAGGGGACGACCCTTCCGGGGGCTCCGGTGATCGCCAACCACATCACGGATCCCAATACGAACGAGATCGTCAGCTCGGTGCATGTGGGCGACACGACGGCGGCGCCGTTCGGGTTCAGCCAGTTGAGCGACCTGCCGGACAACCTGCCGGACCAGAATATCTGGCCCATCGTGTGCGGATCCGCCGACGGGAGCATTCTCCTGCAGGCCTCCTTCAACGACATCACGGCGGGGCGGCTGAATCACAGCGTTAAAATCCCCGACTACCTCAACTGGGGGGCATGGAGCGAGGTGCCCATCGTGGAT
>JBAVEL010000105.1:0-2483 GCA_049587715.1 Bacteroidota bacterium | reverse complement strand
TATCAGATGTAATGATATTCTGCGTGATCTTCTGGCTGATAATATCACCGGGTTTCAAATCCGCATCTGCAAAAAATATCCGTATCCCTTGAATCTGTAGGAGATTGTTTAGTATAGGTTCGATTTTCTCGATGTCTTTCGTGCTATAACTCGCGAAAATGTTGAAATTTGCACCTTGGACTTTTTGGGCCTTTTTAGAATTATTTAGGAAATTAAGAAAATCGTTGCCCATAATTTATCCATTTACATATAGCCGAGGATTATCAGATTTCCTGAAATCTCTTTCTCCAACCGCTCCGACTCACGGAACTGTTCCCCCAGCCTCATCGTCAGCAGCCCCATCTTCTCATCAAACGGCTCGCCATCATCTACCACATCCTCGGTACCCACGTACCTCCCGGGCGTCAGTACAAATCCGTTCTTCCGGATCACATCCGTGGATGTACTCTTGCAGAACCCCGACAAATCCGTGTATGCATCGGCATCCTTTTCACCCCGCCACAAGTGATAAATCATGGCAATTTTAGCAATTTCATCATCTGTTAATTCACGATGAGTTCGATCTACCATCGAACCCATCTTGCGGGCATCGATAAAGAGGGTTTGGCCCGACCGATCGCGAAACCTATTATTCTTTTTGTCTCTGGTCACAAACCAAAGACAAACTTGGATCGATGTGGAGTAGAAGAGCTGCCCCGGCAAGGCGATCATACAATCCACGAGATCGGATTCGATGATGTTCTTCCGGATCTCGCCCTCACCGGACTGGTTGGAAGACATCGAGCCGTTCGCGAGCACGAAGCCAGCGATACCGGTCGGTGCGAGGTGGTGAATGAAGTGCTGAACCCAAGCAAAGTTCGCATTACCGGATGGAGGGACACCGTACTTCCAGCGGGCATCTTCTTTGAGCCGCTCGCCGCCCCAATCGCTTGAATTAAAAGGCGGGTTGGCGAGAATGAAGTCTGCTTTCAGGTCCGGGTGCATGTCGCGGTGGAAGCTGTCCGCGTGCTCGGGGCCGAGGTTACTCTCGATCCCTCTGATGGCGAGGTTCATCTTCGCCAGCTTCCATGTCGTCGGGTTGGACTCCTGCCCGTAAATGCTGATATCCCCGATCCTGCCGCCGTGTGCCTCGACAAACTTCTCGGAAGATACAAACATACCACCGGATCCGCAGCAGGGGTCGTACACTCTGCCCTTGTACGGCTCGATCATCTCAACAAGGAGTTTGACAACACAGCGTGCCGTGTAAAACTGCCCGCCCTTCTTACCTTCAGCGCTCGCAAACTGAGAGAGGAAATATTCGTATACGCGGCCAAGGATGTCCTTCGACCGGTTCTCTTTGTCACCAAGACCAATAGTACCGATCAGGTCTATCAGTTCTCCAAGTCGCTGCTTGTCGAGTGCCTGACGGTTGTAATCTTTAGGCAGAACGCCTTTGAGTGTGGGATTATCCCGCTCAATCGCAACCATCGCGTCATCGATAAATTTCCCTATAGTGGGTTGCTTCGCGTTTCCCTGGAGCCCGTACCACCGGGCCTCTTTCGGTACCCAGAAAATATTTTCCATACGGTATTCATCAGGATCTTCAAGAGCGAGATACCGTGCCTGCGGCTCCTTGATGTACCACTGGCTTGCTGGATCGGAAAGATCATGATCGAGCTTATGGTGCCGTTCCTCAAATGCATCTGAAATATATTTCAGGAATATGAGCCCGAGCACGACATGCTTGTACTCCGCCGCGTCCATATTATTGCGGAGCTTGTCGGCAGCAGCCCAGAGTTTTGCCTCAAAACCGAGGTTCGCCCCATTGGATTGTTTGCCGGAATTTTTTTCAGATGTCCGTTTGCCTCGTGCCACAATTATCCGGTCCTTTTTTATTTATTGGATAGCAATTTGTCCCGCACAGAATTATCATGATCGGTTCTTCTTTAAGGTTTTACCTCGATTGCAGGAAATATACTATCAATCAGATATGTGGGTATATTTGAAACCCAGAACTCCAGGTATTTTTCTTGGTTTACCAGGTTAAAAAAAAGAGTTTTTTCAGCTCCATCCAGTGGAGAGAGCTGGCGGCACGGTTACACGACACCGGCCTCCCGTGCATTCTCCCGCAATTCCCTCCCATAACAATGCTCGCATAGTTTCACCCCCTCCTCGCGATCAATCCACGCAGCCTTCGCAATCCCGCATACCGAGCACTTCCCTACATCTGCCGTTACTCGCGTGCACCGGGAAACATTCACCGTTCCCGGCAACGGGACCGAGGCCATCTGCTCGGTTTTCATTGCTTCATTGTAGCATGAGCGACAGATCCGCCGGGCACTCTGCTGGTCCTTGGGCCGGGCCCGCCGCTCTGCAGTGAATTTCTCCACATACCAGGAGCCGGTTTTCCCGCAGGCGTAGCACACGGTCTTCAGTTCCGGGGGCTCGAGTTTTTTGTAATCGCCGGCCCTGATGGCCCGGGGCTTGTCCTTGTTTACAAC
>JBAVEL010000104.1:0-9041 GCA_049587715.1 Bacteroidota bacterium | reverse complement strand
CCCCTACCGCCCCGCATCAGGGTCTCTGCTCCGGATCCCCGTACCGTCCCCCGTTCCGGTGGAAGGCACCCTCCGGGTCTATACGGCCGCAATGGAGATGGTCTTCCGGGGGCGGGGGATGTCGGTCATGGAACTGGGCAGAAACCTCTTCCGGTGGGACGGGCGGAGGGAGGACGGATCGCGGGCGGGTTCCGGCGTGTACCTTTTCGTGCTGGAGACTGCCGATGCCCGTCTGACGGGGAAGTTTGTCCTCGTGGAGGGGGGTTCGTGAGGCCGCGTCTCGAACTTACATCGGTGGGAAAGGCGTTTCAGCGCCGGAGCGTGTTCCGCGGCATCACGGCGGCGGTGGAAGGGGGGGAGGCGCTCCTCATCACGGGCCGGAACGGTGCCGGGAAGTCCACCCTGATCCGGATCATAGCGGATCTGCTGCGTCCCGGCGAGGGAACCGTCCGGCTGCTGGAGGGAGGGGAGGAGGTGGAATCCAGCCGTGCGCGCCGCATGGGCCTGGTGGCTCCCTATCTCCAGCTCTACGATGAGTTCGGCGCCCGCGAGAACCTCCAGCTCGGCATGCGGCTGCGGGGTCTCCGGTATGATCCGGGCGCCGGCAGCCGGATGCTGGAGCGTGTGGGACTCGGGGGGAGGGAGGATGACCCGGTCCGGGTTTTCTCCTCGGGCATGAAGCAGAGACTGAAGTACGCCCAAGCACTGATCCACGCTCCCGGCTGTCTGTTGCTGGACGAACCGATGTCGAATCTGGATGCGACGGGGTGCGACATGGTGCGCCGTCTGATGGAGGAGCAGAGGGGGGGAGGCATTCTTGTTGTGGCCACGAATGACGCCCGGGAACTCCCGCATCATGAACACCGCGTGGACCTTGATGCATAAGAGACGGGAGGAGGTGGGGGCATGGCTCCGGTCGGCTGGGGCGGTACTGGCAAAAGACCTGCGTTCGGAGCTCCGGACCCGCTATGCGGTGAACGCGCTGGGGATGTTTGTGGTGACAACCATCGCCATCGTCCTGTTTTCACTGGGGAGCGAGGGCGCCGGGGCTGATGTGCTGGCGGGAATGCTCTGGGTGGTGATCTTCTTCGGGGCCATGTCCGGGCTGGGGCGCAGCTTCGTGGCGGAAGAGGAGCGGGGAACGGCAGCCACCCTCCAGATGATGGCCAGCCCCTCGGCGGTCCTCACGGGGAAGCTTGCCTTCAACCTCGTCCTTGCGCTGGGACTCAACCTCGTCATCGTCGGGCTCTACATGCTCTTTGTGGCGGGCTTCCGGGTCCGTGCCCCGGGGGTGTTCGCATGCACCGTGGTTCTGGGGAGCGCCGGGATTGCCACGGCCTCCACCATCATCGCCGCCATCATCGCCCGTGCCGGCACGAAGGGGACTCTGTACCCCGTCCTTTCATTCCCCGTTCTCCTTCCGCTGCTGCTGACGGTGATCCGGGCAACCCGCCTGGCCGCAGAGGGAGCACCGTTCGCCGGGGCGGCCGGTGAATTTCAGGTCCTGATTTCGTACATTGGTGTGGTTGGAATCGTTTCGTATATGCTGTTTGAGCACATCTGGAAGGACTGATGGGGATGCACCGTCCGACGCGCACATTGCGCCAGGGGTGCCGGGAACGCGCCTGCGGCGCCACTGGCCGAGGGAGCGTCCCGGTGGCGAAGGGGCCCCGGAACACATGATCTGGAAGGCACTGCTGGCCGTGTGGCTCACCGTGGTGACGGTGCTGGCGCTGGGCCTTCCGATGGTCCCGGAACCGACGCACTGGTACGAATTTCCCCTGGTACCTCTCCTGGAGGAGAAGGGGCGCATTCTGTTCTTCCACGTGCCCACGGCATGGCTGAGCGTTGTTGGATTCCTGACGAGCATGGTGTACGGGATTCGATATCTGCGCGGGCGCGCAATGGATGACGACATCCGGTCCTCGGCGGCGGCGGGTGTGGGCCTGGGCTTCTGCCTTCTGGCGACGGTCACGGGTGCCGTCTGGGCGCGATTCACCTGGGGGGAGTTCTGGAACTGGGACCCCCGCCAGACATCCATCTTCTTTCTTCTCCTGGTGTACGGCGCGTACTTCGCGCTCCGCTCTGCCGTGGAGGGTGAGGAAAAGAGGGCGGTGCTGGCAGCCGCCTACTCCGTGATGGCCGCCATCACGATGCCCTTTTTCATGTTCATCCTTCCGCGGACATTGCCCGGCCTCCACCCGCAGACACTCAGCGACAAGGGCATCCAGATGAACCCAACGATGTTGGCTGTCCTTCTTGCCTCATTGGCGGGTTTCACGGGACTGGGGGCCTGGATGTGGGGTCTGCGGGTGCGCGTCCAGGAGATCGCCCTCCGGGATGCATCCCTCCATCACAGGAGCGCCCTATGAGTGAGTTTCTCGCTTTCCACGCACAGTACGTTGTTCTGATCGTCGCGCTCATTGTCTGGCTCGGCGTCTTCCTGTATCTGTTTCGCCTCGATCGGCGGGTCAGGCATCTGGAACGTTCGACCCATACGACGGAAGGGGGGGGAATGTAGGGTGAAGCTCCGCACGGTCATCGCCGGGCTTGTATGTGCAGGGTTCATCGTGTTCGGGTCTGTCCGCTTCTTCGAGAACAACGTGGGGTATGCGGACGTCGCGGAAGCCAGGAGATCGGATAGGAAGGTCCAGCTCATGGGGAAATGGGACCGGACCAGGGGATCCCGCTTCGATCCCGGGGCGGGCACCTTTACATTCCACCTGGTGGACGCCCGGGGAGAGGTCTGCAAGGTGGTGCTGGACGGGCCCGCACCCAACAACTTCGAGTTGGCCACGAGCGTGGTGGCCAGGGGGCGCTACTCGTCGGCGGAGGGGTGTTTCAGGGCCACGGGGCTCCTCACGAAATGCCCGTCCAAATACGAAACGGGGGGAGACCTGGGTGGCGTCCGGCCGGGGAGACCCTCGGACTCCTGATCAGAGGAGAAGGACCTCCAGACCGGGAAGGCCCACGAGTCCCTCTGCAAGAAAGGGCTCCCCGTATCTGCAGCCGACCCTGTCGCCGTAGTATTCAAAGCGCGCCCTCAGGAGGTCCAGAAAACCGGAGGAGCTGATGAGGGTGGGGGTCTCCGTGCTGGCGGGGTTCAAGACCTGGGACCGGTAGGCAAAAACCGCCTGCATCCGCTGGTCGTATTCGGCCGATATGTCCACCACGAAGGAAGGCTGAAACTCGTAGGTCTGCATATACTGGAAGTATCGCTTCGGACGATGGGGGGATTGCCTCAGCCCGTCATCGGTTGTGGTGATCTTCTCAAGTCCGGCGTAGAACCAGGCCTCCCGGCAGAGGCGATGGGCATGTTCGTGATCGGGATGCCGTTCGTGCCAGTGGGGAATGAGCAGTATCTCGGGCCTGTATCTCCGGATCAGGCGGATGACCCCCGTTCTGGCGGCTGCATCGAGCGGGATGTCACCGTCGGGGAGTCCCAGGTTGTCCCGGACGTGGAGTCCCAGGATGCGGGAGGCCTCCGCGGCCTCCCGTTCCCGGATCTCAGGGCTGCCCCGGGTTCCCATCTCTCCAGCCGTGAGATCGCAGATCCCCACCTTTTTTCCCGCTTTGATCAGGCGGACCACTGTTCCGCCGCAGGCCAGCTCCACATCGTCGGGGTGTGCCCCGAACGCGAGAACGTCCAGTTTCATGAGAGATCCCGGTGTCCGTCCTGTGAGAAGATGGTGCAAATATAGGAAATCCCCCGACGGGAGGCAACGCACCCTCTGAGGAGCGATCCCTGATGGTACCACCCGAATGCATAGAGTCCGTCAGCGAGCTCACCAGGCGTGTGAAGACCTCCGTGGAGAGGGCATTCCCTTCGGTGGTGGTACGGGGGGAGATCTCCAACGCCGTCCGGCACTCCTCGGGACACACCTATTTCACATTGAAGGATGACGAGGCTCAGCTTGCGGCGGTCGTATGGAGGAGCCGGATCGGCTTGCTGGGGGCGGTTCCCCGCAACGGCCTTTCGGTCGTGGCCCGGGGCCGGCTCTCCGTCTATGAGAAGCGGGGCGTGTACCAGCTTGACGTCACGGCCCTGCGGGAGGTCGGGCTGGGGGAGCTTCAGGCGGCATATGAGGCACTGAAACGCAAGCTCGCTCAGGAAGGGCTCTTTGCCGATGCCCGCAAGAAACCGCTTCCGGCATATCCTGAGCGCATCGGCCTCGTCACCTCTCCCGCCGGAGCGGTGCTCCATGATATTCTGCGGGTGCTGGCCGGACGGGTTCCGGTGAGGGAGGCGGTTCTGAGGCCTGTGAGAGTTCAGGGGGAGGGGGCCGCCGGCGAGATCGCACAGGCCGTGGCGGATTTCAACAGCTGGGGGAGGGTTGACGTCATTGTCCTGGCCCGGGGGGGAGGATCGCTCGAAGACCTCCGGGCTTTCAACGAGGAAGTCGTGGCCCGGGCGATCGCGGCCTCCCGGATTCCCGTCGTAAGTGCCGTCGGGCACGAGACCGATTACACGATTGCCGATTTCGCAGCGGACGCAAGAGCCCCGACTCCCTCGGCGGCTGCGGAAATGGTGGCGCCCGGCAGGGCCAGGGTTCTTGAAACTCTTGGGAGAATTGGGTACACTATGCGCAGCGCAGTGTCCGTTCTGCTCGAAACCCACAAAAGCCGCGTCCGATATCTTCTGGGAAGCTACGCATTCAACCGGCCGCTGGACCGGTTCCGCCAGGCAGGCCAGAGGATGGACGAACTGGATCGTTCCCTCCGCCTGGCCGTTTCCCACCGGTTCTCTCTGTCCGGACAGTATCTGGAAGCCCTGAGGGGAAGGGTGGCTTCCCTCAGCCCGGAGCGTACCCTGCGGAGGGGTTTTGCCATTGTGCGAAAGGGCGGGACGGCGGTGAGTTCTGCGGCCGTGCTTGATTCGGGGGACAAGGTGGAAATGGAGTTCCAGGACGGCCTCAAGAGCTCCGTCATCGACTGAGGATCTATGGGCAGCTTGAAGAACCCCCGTGACAGGGGCACATTCGAGGAGTCGCTGAGGCGCCTGGAGGAGGTTGTCTCGAGGCTGGAAGAGGGCTCGGTTCCGCTGGAGGAATCCCTGAAACTGTATGAGGAGGGCATGGAGCTCTCCAGGGATTGCCTGGCCAGGCTCCGTCGGGCGGAGGTCCGGCTGAAACGCCTGGCCGGGACGGCGGACGAGGGCTTCCGTGTCCTGGACGATGTGGACATGGGGCGGGGAAAGGACGAGAAAGAGAATGAGTAAGGAGGCCTATCCTGTTCTGGACAAAGTCGAAGTCCCTGCCGACCTCAGGCGTCTTTCCATGCCCGAGTTGAAGCTGCTCTGCGACGATGTCCGCCGGTTTCTGATAGACACGGTCTCCCGCACGGGGGGCCACCTGGGGGCGGGGCTGGGGGCCGTGGAGCTCACCGTGGCCCTCCATTACGTCTTCCATACCCCCGAGGACAAGCTTGTCTGGGACGTGGGGCACCAGGCCTATCCCCACAAGATCCTGACCGGCAGGAAGGAACGGTTGCACACTCTCCGGCAGCATACAGGCCTCAGCGGATTCCTGAAGCGGTCAGAGAGCGAATACGACACCTTCGGGGCGGGACATGCCAGCACGGCCATCTCGGCGGCCCTGGGGATGGTGGCCGCCCGGGATCGGACCGGCGCCTCGTACAAGGTGGCCGCGATCGTGGGGGACGGGGCGATGACGGGGGGGATGGTCTATGAGGGGATGAACAATGCAGGACTCATGAAGAAGGACCTGCTGGTTGTGCTGAATGATAACAATATGTCCATCGGGCCAAATGTCTGGGCCATCTCGAATTATTTCACCCAGCTTATAGCGAATCCTTCGTACAACAGGTTCAAGGCAAACGTCTACCATCTCACAGGGAAGCTGGATGTCTGGGGGGACCGGATCCGCAGTGTGGCCGCCCGACTCGAAGAGGGAATCAAGGTCGTGGTGACGCCGGGGATGCTGTTCGAGGCCCTGGGGTTCCGGTATTTCGGCCCCGTGAACGGTCATAACGTGGTGCAGCTCATCCGGATTCTCGGGGACATCAGGGATTGCCGGGGTCCCCTTCTCCTTCACGTCGTGACGCAGAAAGGGAAGGGGTACAAGCCGGCGGAAGAGGATGTGCAGCGGCTGCACGGTGTGACTCCCTTCGACAAGATCACAGGCCTCTCTCCCCGGAAGGCGGAGGTTGCCCCTTCCTACACGAGCGTGTTCGGCGAGGCGGTGGTGGAGCTTGCGAGGGGCGATGCTCGTGTGGTGGGCATCACGGCGGCGATGCCCGACGGAACCGGGCTGGACCGCCTGCAGAAGGAGATGCCCGATCGCTTCTACGACGTGGGAATCGCCGAACAACACGGGGTCACATTCGCCGCGGGACTCGCCACCCAGGGGTGCGTTCCAATCGTGGCCGTCTATTCGTCCTTTCTCCAGCGGGCCTTTGATCAGATCATCCATGACGTTGCCCTTCAGAACCTGCATGTTGTCTTTGCCCTGGACAGGTCGGGGGTTGTGGGAGCCGATGGTCCCACGCATCACGGGGCGTTCGACCTCTCGTATCTCCGCCTGATCCCGAACATGGTCCTGATGGCCCCCAAAGACGAGGCGGAGTTGAGGGATATGCTCTGTACGGCAGTCCACCATGTGGAGGGTCCGGTGGCCCTCCGGTATCCCCGCGGGAGCGGAACAGGGGTTCCCCTGCAACCGGGTTTCCACCCCCTGCCCGTGGGGCGCGGGGAAGAGCTCCGGACGGGGACCGATGTGGCGATCCTGGCCGTGGGAACAATGGTGCAGCACGCGCTTGCCGCCTCGACTCTCCTGGCGGGCCGCGGCATCTCGGCAGGCGTCCTGAACATGCGGTTCATCCGGCCCCTGGATGAAGAGCTTGTGGCTGCCGCGGCGGCCCGGTACGGGGCCATCCTGACCCTGGAGGACAATGTCGTACGGGGCGGGTTCGGAAGCGCAGTGGCCGAATGCCTTGCATCACATGGGCTTACGTCCGTGCGGCTCCGGATACACGGGCTTCCGGACCGCTTCGTGGAACACGGAACCACGGAAGAGCTCCATCGGAACCACGGGCTGGATCCCGGGGGAATTGCGGACGCGGCGGCCGATCTGCTCGGGGCTGATCCGGCAAGCCGCCCCCGCGTGACGGGAGCCGTGCACATCGAAACACTCGGGAGACAGGCATGAAACCGGTACGCGTGGGCATCGTCGGGCTGGGATGGGTTGCCCAGGTGGTGCACCTTCCCATTCTGCTCCGGCTTCCGGAGGCGGTGGTGGCCTCCATCTGCGACAGGGACAGGAGTCGGGCCCGTCTGGTGGGAGAGAAATTCGGCATCAAGAACGTGTACACGGACCTGGCCTCCATGCTGGCGGGCGAGGAGTTCTCCGTGCTGATTGTTGCCACCTCCACCGACGCCCACCGGGAGGTGACGCTTGCCGGTCTGGATGCAGGCAGGGACGTGCTGGTGGAGAAGCCCATCGGCCGGAACTACGCCGAAGCGGTGGAGATGGCGGAGGCGGCCCGGAAGGCGGAGCGCAAGTTGATGGTGGGGATGAACCACCGGTTCCGGCCCGACGCCATGATTCTGAAGAGCTTCATCGAGGGAAAGGAGATCGGGAGGGTCTTCTTCACCAAAGCCGGGTGGCTGCGGAAGAGGAACGCGAACAGTCCCTGGTCCATCCAGAAAGAGCGGTCGGGGGGAGGCGCCTTCATGGACCTCGGCATCGTGCTGCTGGATCTGACCCTCTGGATGCTGGGATATCCGGCGGTGCGGAAGGTGCACGCCGCCCACTATGCCAACAAGACGCGGGGCGTGGAGGATACCTCGCTCGTCACCGTCACGATGAAGAACGAGAGCCAGGTGCGTCTGGAGGTGAGCTGGTCCCTCCCGGTGGACGGCGATATTTCGTTCTGCGAGTTCTTCGGGACGGAGGGGAGCGCGAGCCTGAACCCGTTGCGCATGCACAAGGAACTCCACGGGAATGTGGTCAACATGGCGCCCGCAAAGGTGGACACCCCGGCCAACCTGTTCCGGCGCTCCTACGAGAACGAGCTGAAGCACTTCCTGGGGGCGGTCAGCGGACTCCATCCCGTGATTTCGACCGCGGATGAAGCCGTCCAGCGCATGCGGGTGGTGGATGCGATCTACCGCTCCGCGCGGAGCGGGAACGCGGTCCGCATCGCATAGGGAGGAAGCCGGCCGTGGGGCGCAGGACCATCCTGGTCGTGGACGATGAGCGGGACATCGTGGACCTCCTTACCTACAATCTGGGCAAGGAGGGCTACCGCGTGGTTCCCGCGTACAACGGGGAGGAGGCGGTGGAGAGGGCCCCGGGAGCCGACCTGGTGATACTGGACCTCATGATGCCCGCCATGGACGGGTTCGAGGCGTGCAGGCGGATCAGAAGGAACCCCCTGACGGCCGGGCTTCCGGTCATCTTCCTGACCGCCCGCTCGGGTGAAGTGGATGAAATTCTGGGTCTGGAACTGGGTGCCGATGACTACATCCAGAAGCCCATCAGTCCCAGAAAGCTGGTGGCCCGGGTGCGGGCTGTCTTCCGGCGCCTGGACCTGGCCCGCGAGGAGCAGAACGAGAAGCCGCTTGTGTGCGCCGGGCCCATTGAAATCAACCGGACGAGCCATACGGTCCGGGTGGGGAGACGGGAGGTCGTCTTCCCACGGAAGGAATTCGAGATCCTTTCCCTTCTGGCTTCCCACAGGGGCAAGGTCTTCTCGCGGGAAATGCTCCTGAACAGCATCTGGGGAAGCGGCGTGTGCGTCATCGACAGGACGGTGGATGTTCACATCCGCAAGATCCGGGAGAAGCTGGGTGAGGACGGCTCCCTCATTGAGACTCTCAAGGGGGTCGGCTATCGTTTCCGCGAGTGAGTCGGGCATGAAGGGCACCGGCTCCACCCCCGTGCCGTCTTCAGGGTGAAACTGCGCGCCAAAATAGTCCTGACGTACACGGGTCTCAGCCTCGGGGCGGTCTTCCCGGTGGTCCTGGCCGCGGTCTCCGCCACGGGCGAAGCAGTGGAGGCAGTCGTGCGGGAGGAGTTGAG
>JBAVEL010000103.1:0-3591 GCA_049587715.1 Bacteroidota bacterium | reverse complement strand
AACCAGCGGCAGTCCGTACCGGAGCATGGATCGAACCGCATCGGGGGATATCCGGAGGAGGTTGTGTGCGCGCCCCACAACAAGGAACAGCACACCCGACGCGGCGGCCTCGGGGACGAGGCGGAACCAGAGGAACAGCTCCACCCTGGACTCCCCCGACCCCAGCAGGATGGCCGCCGACCCGCCCAGAAGGACCGCCATCCGGGCCGCCGAGATCCAGAGGAAGGGCCTCTTCCGGCGCCCGATGCGGAGCGCGTCCAGCAGGTAGTTCGACGCCAGGGTCGCCGGTACAGAGGCCGCCGCAAGCATCAGCCAGCCGGACCGGTCGAGAGAGCCCGTCAGCGCCTCCGTGAACGCCCCCGCCCCCAGGATGGCGGCCAGAGCGCAGGCGGCCCCGCCGAGCACGCGGATCCAGAGCCCCCCCGCAAGATACCGGTCCTGTTGCTCCCTGCTCCCCTCGTAGAAGTAGAACATGAGGGCGGAATCGGCCCCCGCATTCCCGAGAACCAGCAACGCGTTCCCGGCCAGGAGGAACGTATCCAGCACCCCGAAATCGGCCGCGGGAATCGTGCGCGCGAGGAGCGGAACCAGCAGAACCGACGAGAGCTTTCCCGCCGCGGCCACCAGGCCGTAGAATGCGGTGTCGCCGGCCAGACGGCCCAGCGAGAGCCGCGCCGTGAGGAACGTGTTTCTCATCGGTTCCGATCCATACCCCGTGCCGATGCAGCACTCCGGAAGACCTCCTCCATGGCGCACAGATGCGTGCCGAGCGTGTACCTCTGCTCGAACAGCGCGCGGCCATGTCTCCCCATTCTCTCCCTCAGGTCCGCATCCAGGAGGAGGGTTTCGAGGGCCGAGGCAAGGGAGGTCGGGTCCCGGGGATCGCACAGGAGGCCGGTCTCGCCGTGCGCAACCACATCACCCAGGGCCCTCCACCGGCAGGCCACCACCGGAAGACCCGCGCGCATCGCCTCCAGGAGCACGACGGGGAGGTTCTCGGTATCCGTCGATGGAAAACAGAACACGGAGCTCCCGGCGTACTCCGCCTGCTTGGCGCTCCCCCCCGTGGGGCCCACCAGGGAAACGCTGTCCTCGAGGCGGAGCCTCCTCCGCTCCCGCTCCAGAAGGGCCCCGAATGCCGGGGAAGCAGGGGCCCCCGCGATGCGGGCCGCACACCGCACCCCCCTGGATCGAAGGATGCGGCACGCCTCCAGAAGCCGGATCGTCCCTTTCCCTTCGCTCAGCGTCCCGACGGAAAGGATCACGGGCGGATCGGCACGGCCTCGCACAGGGAGGGCTTCATCCGGGATGCCGTTCGGAACCACCTGCACGCGGCGCGGCCGGATCCAATCCACCTCGCCCTTCAGGGAAGGCAACAGGACCACCGCCGCATCCGCCTTCCCGTAGGCCGCCCGGGCGAGAAGCCTCTCCGGCGGAGTGAGCATCTCCCCCAGCAGGTCGAATCCCCCCGCATGGAAGTGCAGAACCAGCCGCCGGGCCGTCCATCGCACACAGAGGAGAACCACAATATCGCGCCAGAAGGGGACCCTGCGGGGCCCGCAAGGGGGATAGAAGAGCACATCCACAGGACCCCGCAGGCGCTCCTTCCAGACCCGCCATACAATCCGGATGAGGCGCAGGAGCTTCGCCGGATGCAGCTTTCCCACATCCTCGAGGGCGGAGGAGAAATCCAGGGGGACGTGGACCTTCCGGCACCATTCCCAGCGCGCGGCCACCAGATGGCTCTGCATCACGGACTGGCCGTGGACGGGGGGAGGGACCTGGGCAAGGAGGACCACGCTCGGAGCGCGGCCCGGCGGCGGGCCCGGATCAGACATGAGAAGGGAAGCAACGAACCTGGCTTGCCACCCAGCGGTAGGTTGGGGCCATGCCCTGGGCAAGGGACCCGGACGGGGCCCACCCGGTGCGAGCACGCAAGAGGGTGTTGTCGGAGTTCCGGCCGCGCACGCCTGTCGGCCCGGGGATGTTCCTGATCGTGAGGGTCTTCCCCGCCAGGCCGATCACCATTGCCGCCAGCCGGTTGATGCTGACCATCTCCTCCGACCCGATGTTGACGGGCCCGGGGAAGTCCGAGGCCATCAACCGACGAATCCCCTCCAGGCACTCGTCGATGTAGAGGAACGACCTCGTCTGCATGCCGTCCCCCCAGATCTCGATCGTGCCGCCGTCGGGGGCCTCCGCCACCTTGCGGCAGACGGCGGCGGGGGCCTTCTCCCTTCCGCCCCTCCAGGCCCCCTCGGGGCCGAAGATGTTGTGAAACCGGGCGATGCGGACATCCAGCCCGTGGTTCTTCCGGTAGGCCGCGTAGAGCCGCTCGCTGAAGAGCTTCTCCCAGCCGTACTCGCTGTCGGGAGCAGCCGGGTAGGCCGAGTCCTCCGTGCAACGCGGATTCTGCGGATCCTCCTGGTTGTGCGCCGGGTAGATGCAGGCGGAGGAGGAGTAGAAAAACCTCCCTGCGCCCGCCACCCGGGCCTGTTCCGCCATGTTCAGGTTGATTGTCGCGGAATTGTGCATGACATCGGCATCGTGCTCCCCCGTGAACACGTAGCCGGCTCCCCCCATGTCCGCGGCAAGCTGGTACACCTCGTCGAAACGCCGATCCATGACCGCGCACACCACAGCCCGGTCCCGGAGGTCTCCGATGACAAACTCGTCCGCCGCACTGGGGCTGAACTCGGGGTGCTTCAGGTCCACCCCCCGGACCGTGTATCCTTCTTCCGTGAGACGCCGCACAAGGTGGCTGCCGATGAACCCTCCGGCGCCTGTTACCAGGGCGCTCCTTCTCCTCTTATCCACGCACTCCTTCCTTCCGCCTCCCCCGGCGCAGGCCGGCGGCCTGTGCCGCCGCCTTCACGAGAAACCTCGGGTTGTTCCAGAGATACCGCCGATACAGCCGGGTCGGCTCCTGGATGAGCCGGTAGACCCACTCCAGGCACCCCGCCTGCATCCAGCGGGGGGCGCGCCGCAGCCGTCCCGTATTGTAGTCGAAGGCCGCCCCCACACCGAGGCAGACCCCGGCGCAGAGGAGGGGGGTGATCTCGGCCATCCACCGCTCCTGCTTTGGTGTGCTCAGGCCCACCCAGACCAGATCGGGCGCCGATTCGTTCACCAGCTCCGCAACCCGATCCCTCTCCCCCTCTCCCAGCGGGGAAAAGGGAGGGCAGTGCCACCCGGCCACACGGAGCCCCGGAAAGACCGACTGCATTCTCCGGGCAAGATCCTCCGCCACCCCTTCCCTCCCCCCGTAGAAGAAATGCCGCAGGCCCAGCGGGACCGATCCCGCGCAGACCCGGAGCATGAAGTCCGGGCCGAAAACCCTCCCCATGGAGGGCCAGCCGGCCAGGCGGCCGATCACGGCAAGAGGCATTCCGTCGGGAACCACCATGTCCGCGCGGTTCAGGATGGATCGGAACTCACCGTCCTCCTCCGCCACCATCACCCCGTGGACCCCCGTCACGCAGACATACCTCGCAGGCACAGCGCGCCCCGAGGCCCAGCCAAGGACCCGCGCGGCGGCCTCGTCCAGATCCACCGGGTCCACTCCCACTCCCAGGATATCCGGGCGGGTGC
>JBAVEL010000102.1:0-9348 GCA_049587715.1 Bacteroidota bacterium | reverse complement strand
GTCCTGCGGGTGGGGGCGCACCGGGGCTGGGTGCGGTCGCTCGCCTTCTCCGAAGGGGGGACGGTTCTTGTGAGCGGGGGGACCGACGGTGTGCGCCTCTGGGACTTCCGCCGGCTTGTGAAGAAGGCCCTCGGGAGGTGATAACCCCCCGGGGAAACCCGCGGAGGCGGGTCACTCCTCCATCAGGTCCGAGGGCTCCACGTGGACCAGAACATCGGCCACCGCCGCGTGGGAGGTAAGGATGTCCGCCCGCACCCGCCGGGCGATGTCGTGTCCCTCCCGGACGGTAAGATTTCCGTCCAGGGTCACGTGGAGATCCACGTAGTAGGCGAATCCCACCTTCCGCACGAAGCACTTCTCCAGGGCCACCACCCCCGGCACGCCCCGGGCCGTGCCGCGCACGGCCAGCTCCAGGTCGGAGGGAGGGGCGGCGTCCATCACCTCATCCACCGCCGGACGGAGTATCCTGGCGGCGTTGAAGGCGATGATGCCCGAGGCGAAGAGGGCGGCCCAATCGTCGGCGCTCTCGAAGCCGGGACCGCCGATGAGAGCGACCGAGATGCCGATGAAGGCGGCTGCCGAGGTGAGGGCGTCGCTCCGGTGATGCCAGGCGTCGCTCCGGAGAGCCGTGCTCCGGATGTTCTCCCCCACCCTGAACACGAACCTGGCCAGGGACTCCTTGGTGATCACCACCGCCAGGAGCACGGGAAGCGTGAAGAAGGCGGGGGCGTGATGGGGCGTGAGAATCTCCCGGATACTCTGGATGGCGATCCCCACGGCTGCGGCCATGAGCGTGAGCGAAACCACGGTGGCGGCCAGGGGCTCGGCCTTCCCGTGCCCGTAGGGATGATCGGCGTCGGGGGGGATGCCCGAAATCTTGAGCCCTCCCCACACGATGAAGGACCCCGCGACATCCGTGGCGGACTCCACCGCGTCCGCGATGAGGGCGTAGGAATTGCCCGCCACCCCCGCAATCCCCTTCACGGCGGCCAGCAGGGTGTTGGTGAGAATGGCATAAAAGGCGGGGCGGAGCCCCTCCCGTGAGGGATGGCTGGTGAGGTGGCGTGAGCGGGTCATGGGCCGTACCAGGGCTCCAATCTATGGGAATCCTCCCGGACCCGCAAGGCGACGGGGGCAGATGGCCCGGAGGCGCAGGGTTTCATATTCAGGGAAACTTCCGTATGTTGGCTCCGTTCAATCCTCTACGGGCCCGGTCGGGCCCGCATCGGCCATCCATCCCAAGCACGGAGGCGCCATGTCCGCCAGTGGAACCGTTTTCTGCATTCTCGGTATGATTCTCTTCGCTCTTCCCGCCGCGGGCGGGCCGGGAGGAGACACACCCGCATCCGACAACCCGTTCCTCGCCGCCTACGACACTCCCTTCGGCACACCCCCCTTCCACCTGATCCGGAACGAGCATTTCATGCCCGCCTTCCGGAAGGGGATGGAGGAGGAGCAGCAGGAGGTGAGGGATATCGCGGCCAATCCCGCCCCGCCGACATTCGAGAATACCGTGGCGGCGCTGGAGAACACGGGCCGGGTGCTGGAGCGTGTTTCCAACGTCTTCTTCAACCTGCAGGACGCCAACACCTCCGAGGACCTGCAGGCCGTCGCCGCGGAGGTGACGCCGCTTCTGGCCCGGCACCGGGACGACATCGCCCTGAACGAAGAGCTCTTCCGCCGGGTGAAGGCCGTGTACGACCGCCGGGAGGAGTGGGGCCTCACCGTGGAGCAGAGGAAGCTGCTGGAAGACACCTACAAGGCCTTTGTGCGGAACGGGGCGAACCTCCCCGCCGCAAAGAAAACCCGCCTGCGGGCCATCAACGAGGAGCTCTCCCAGCTTTCGCTTCAGTCCAGCGAGAACACGCTGAAGGAGACCAACGCCTTCCGGCTGGTGGTGGAGAAGAAGGAGGATCTGGAAGGTCTGCCGCAGAGCTCCATGGATGCCGCCGAGGAGGCGGCCCGGGCGGCGGGGCTCGAGGGGAAGTGGGTCTTCACCGTCCACAAACCCAGCATGATTCCCTTCCTGCAGTACGCCCGGAACCGGGAGCTGCGGGAGCGCCTCTTCCGGGGATACATCGAGCGGGGGAACCGGAACAACGAGCAGGACAACAAGGCCATCGTGGCCCGCATTGCCGCCCTGCGGGCGGAGAGGGCGCAGCTTCTGGGCTACCGCACGCATGCGGATTACGTGCTGGAGCGGAACATGGCCCGGAACCCCGCGGGGGTGTATGATCTTCTCCGGAAGCTCTGGGAGCCGGCCCTCCGGAACGCAAAGAAGGAGCGGGAGGACCTGCAGGCCATGATCCGGAAAGAGGGGGGAACCTTCACCCTCCAGCCGTGGGACTGGTGGTACTACGCGGAGAAGGTGCGGAAGGCCCGCTACGACCTGGATGAGAACGAGCTCCGGCCCTACTTCCAGATGGACAACGTGCGGCGGGGGGCCTTCGACGTGGCAAGCCGCCTCTACGGCATCCGGTTCGTGGAGCGGAAGGACATCCCCGTGTATTACCCGGAGGTGACGGTCTTCGAGGTGCTGCGGGAAGACGGATCCCAGGTGGGGCTGCTGTACACCGACTACTTCCCCCGGGCCGAGAAACGCGCCGGGGCATGGTGCGGCGGATTCCGGAGCCAGGAGCGGAGGCCCGAGGGCGTGATCACGCCGCTCGTGACGAACGTGGGGAACTTCTCCCGACCCGCGGCGGACGCCCCTTCCCTGCTGAGTCCCGACGAGGTGCGGACCCTCTTCCACGAGTTCGGGCACGCACTCCACGCACTCCTGTCGGACCAGACCTACCGGACCATGGGGGTGCCCACGGACTTCGTGGAGCTGCCCTCCCAGATCATGGAGAACTGGGCCTTCTCCCCCGAGGTCCTGAAGATGTATGCGCGGCACTACCGGACAGGGGAGCCGATCCCCCGGGAGCTGGTGGAGCGGATTTCCAATTCGGACAAGTTCAACCAGGGCTTCATCACGGTGGAGTACCTCTCCGCCTGCTTCCTGGACCTGGACTGGCACACCCTGGAGTCCACGGAGCCGGTGGCGGATGTGAACGCGTTTGAGCGGACCTCCCTGGAGAAGATCGGGCTCATCCCCGAGATCGTGGTGCGCTACCGGAGCCCCTACTTCGCCCACGTGTGGAGCAGCGGGTACTCGGCCGGGTACTACAGCTACATCTGGGCGGCGGTGCTGGATGCCGACGCCTTCGAGGCATTCAAGGAGAGGGGGCTCTTCGACCGGAAGACCGCGGAGGCGTTCCGGGAGAATGTGCTGGCCCGGGGGGCCACCGACGACGCCATGAAGCAGTACGAGAAGTTCCGCGGGAGAAAGCCGGCCATCGAGCCCCTCCTGAAGCGGCGCGGGCTCCTGTAGGCGGGAGCCCCGGGGCGGGAGCGGGAAACCGGCCGCAGAGGGGGGTGAGGGCTCCTCAGGGCGGGGGCCTGCGAGCCCGGAGATACGGAGCAGGCCAGGAGACCTCGCATCCGAGCTCGGCGGCGGCCCCCAGGGGAAAATAGGGATTCCGGAGGAACTCGCGGCCCAGGAGCACAAGGTCCGCCTTTTCTCCTGTGACGATTGCCTGGGCCTGGGCAGGCAGGGTGATGAGCCCCACCGCGCCGGTGAGGATGCGGGCCTCCGTCCGGATCTTCGCCGCGAGTGGAACCTGGTAGCCGGGCGCCGCGGGAACGGGGATGTCGGGGAGGATGCCTCCCGAGGAGCAGTCCACAAGGTCCACCCCCGCATCCTTCAGCATCAGGGCGAGGGAGAGGGAGTCCTCGAGAGTCCACCCTCCCTCCGCCCAGTCGGTACAGGAGATGCGGACCAGAAGCGGAAGCCGCTCGGGCCACACCTCCCGGACCGTCCGCACCACCTCCATGAGGAAGCGGGAGCGGCGCGGGAAGTCCCCTCCGTACTCATCGGTGCGGTCATTGCAGAGGGGCGAGAGGAACTGGTGGAGGAGATAGCCGTGCGCGGCGTGAATCTCCACCGCCAGGAACCCCGCCTCCAGGGCCCGGAGCGCGGCCGACCGGAAGGAACCCGTGATGCGTCGGATCCCTTCCGGTGTGAGGGCTTCGGGCGCCCTCTCCCCGGGTGCGAAAGGGATGGCGGAGGCGCCCACCGTCGGCCACCCCCCATCTGCAGGCCCCAGAAGCAGACCCCCTTTCCATGGCTCGGAATGGCTCCCCTTCCTACCCGCATGCGCAAGCTGGAGGGCCGGGACGGCATCCTGAGCCCGGAGAAACGCGGTGATGCGGCGGAGGGGCTGTATCTGCTCGTCCTTCCAGAGCCCGAGATCCGCGACCGAGATCCTGCCTTCGGGTGAGACGGCCGTGGCCTCCATGATAATCAGACCGGCTCCGCCCGCCGCCCTGGTTCCCAGGTGCACAAGGTGCCAGTCGTTCGCCATGCCGTCCACCGCGGAGTACTGGCACATGGGGGAGACCGCGATGCGGTTGCGGAGCCGTATCTCCCTGATGGGGAGGGGGGTAAAGAGGTTTGCCATGATCCGTGTCCGAATGGGTGAAGGATTGCCTGGGGGAAGATACCGAAAGCGGGGGAGGAGTGCACGCAGGGGGAGGTTGATTCTCTGGTTCCGGCGGCGTACGTTCGTGCCAAACATCCCGGAATGAAACGGATGCCTCGCGGGACGCTTCTTCTTGCACTGTGTGTGGGTGTGTACCTCTCGGCAGCGGTCCTGGCCTCAGGCCTGGACCGGGAACCGTGGGGGGACGAGGGGCATTTCCTGGAGACCGTCCGGGCCTTCGGGGGTGCGCCGTCGGCGCGCATCCTCCTGGACTACCCCGAGGTGACGCCTCCTCTTGCTTTTTGCGCCTATGCCCTCTGGGGGAGGGTCTTCGGATTCGAGACCGCCGTGCTGCGGGTGTTCTCTCTTCTTGTGGCGGCTGCCGCGCTCATCGCCTTCGGGTGTCTGTTCCTCCGTGTGCTTCGGAGGCCCCTTTCTGTCGTTGCCGCCATGGGGGCGCTGCTCCTCAACCCGTACACGATGGGGCTCTCCCTGTTCGTCTATACCGACATGCTGATGATGCTCGCACTGGCGGTGCTGCTTCTGGGGGCGGAGCGGATGAACCTATGGCTCCTGTTTACCGGGGCCGCGGCGGGACTTCTGACCAGGCAGTATTTTCTTTTTGCGGTGCTGGGAGGGGCGGTCTCCATGCTGCTGCGGTTCCGCGCGGGGGAGAAGAGGGCTCTGCCTGCAACGGTGGCTCTCGTGGCCGGGTGTCTTCCCCTTGCCGCCCTCATGGCTCTCTGGGGAGGGGTCGCTCCGCCGTCGGGGATGGAGCGGTGGATGCCCTCCGCACATTCGCTGTGCCAGCCGGGGGCGTGGTCTCTGTATGCGGGGCTTGCGGCGGTGTTCGGTCTTCCCATTGTTGCCGCGGCATGGAGGCGGTTTGTCTTCCGCCCGGGAGAACACGGCGGGATCCTGCTCGCCTCGTTTGTGTATTTCCTCATACCCGTCCGGGCGTCTCCCGTGACGCTGGAGCAGACGGGAAGGGAGACCGTGGGGCTCTTCCACAGGGCCCTCGCGGCCGCCCTCCCGTCGGGGGCGGCCGTGGAGGGGGTCTTCTATCTGTGCTTCCTGGCCGGCCTGCACGTGCTCTACAGGATGGGGAAGGACAGCGCCCTGTGGGTACGGGGGCGGAAGGCGTCCCTTTCGCTCCTTGCAGGGCTCATGACGGGGGCGTTCTTCCTCCTCATGCCCTTCTCCTATCAGGTGTGGGAGAAATACGCCCTGCCGCTTGTGCCGCTTCTGGCTCTTGCCCTCTGTGCGGAGCCCGCAGAGGGGAAGCGGGAGGGGGAAGGGGCCCCCCGGGCGGGCGAGCGGGGATGAACCCAGCGGAGGAGTTCTTCGTATACCTCACCGTGACCACACCGGGCAAACCTCCATCCTTGGAGACCAACAGGCGCATCGCAGGACGAGCCCTCTTCGGGAGCTGGTTTCTGTTCTCGGCTGCGGGGCTGGCGGCGGTGCTCGCGCCCCTCGTGATACCCCCCGAGGCGCTCTTGCGGGCGGCGGACCTTGTGAGCGGAGCCGGGCACGGCCCCGCGCCGTGCGTTCTCTGCGGCATGAGCAGGGCGTTCTGTGCCATCGCCGAGGGAAGCTATGCTCAGGCCCTGGATCTGAACCCCTGGTCGCTTCTTCTTTTCGGGATGCTGACTGCGAACGGAGCGGTGGCGGGGCTCGTCTCGCTCCGGGCCGCCGGGGTACGGCTGCGGACACACCCCACCACACATCCTACCAACCACGGAGGCCCACGGTGCAGGTGCTCAGTCTGATCTGGGGAATCGTTGCCATCACGGGGATGATGGTGGCCTTCATCCCGTGTCTGGGGGCGCTCAACTGGTTGAACATCCCCTTCTCTCTGGCGGGCCTCATCGTCAGCGCCGTGGCTCTTGGAAACACCGGAGACGGGCCCAAGGGCGGCAGCATCGCCGGGCTCGTGCTCTGCATCGCCGCGGCCTTCTTCGGGTTCATCCGGCTCATCCTGGGCTGCGGCGTCCTCTGAGCGGCAGAAAAGCCGGGGACGAGGCGCCTCACGCAGCAGGCACGCCCGCGCGGAGACTCCTCTCCACCTGAGCCCCCGAGGAACCCCAAGGGGCGCACCCCCTTTCCCTTCCTTACACCCAAGTCTAATACAATGGACAAAATGTAAATGATACTTGACATATAGTAAAGTATATTGTATATTCCGGGTGAGGTCCTTCCCGACAGACGGAGAGGAGAACATGCGGACCACACTCAGGCGATTCAGATTCGAGAGGGGGGAACTCAGCCAGCAGCAGGTGGCTGAGATGGCGGGGGTATCCCGCCAGACCATCGTCGCAATCGAACGGGGAGACTATGCCCCCTCGGTGCGCCTGGCCCTCGTTCTGGCACGGAAACTCGGCACAACGGTGGAAGAACTCTTCATACTGGAGGAGAAAGACCATGCGTAAGAGAGACCCCATCTTCTGGTGCGCCGCGGGGATCTTCCTGCTGGCCCTCATTCTGGCCGGGGTGACGCAGCAGCAGCTCTGGCTCTTTCTCATGGCGGGCTCCTACCTTCTCCGTCCGACGCTTGCCTCCCTGGGAGTCGGAAGACGGTTCACCGACGAGCGACAGATGAGTCTCCAGTACAGGTCGGGGAACATCGCGTTTGCCGTCATGATCATCACGGGTATCGTCCAGGCCGTGTACCACAATCTCCGGAATGATCCGAGCTGGGAGATGTTCAACATCATCGTCGTCCTGGGACTCGCCTCCAAAGCCCTCTTCAACGTTGTGTTCGGAGGGAACCGCCGCGAAGGCGCAGCCAGGATCATCATGACCGTGGGTCTGCTGGTGGTGCTCTTCGTCGCCCTGGAGAACGGGTTCACTGCGGGGGGCCTGATCGAAGCGGCCCCGTGGCTGGCCATCGTGGGGATCGGCTGGCTGGCGGGGAAGTTCCCCCGCACCATCGGGGGTATCGTGCTTGCCGCGGCGGCGGTGCTTCTCTTCTTCATCCTCGCCCGGGGTATCACTCTCGCACAACTCGCCACGGCCCTGGTGGTGGCGGTGCCTCTCGCCCTTGCCGGCATCTTTCTCCTTGCCGGGGACAGGGACAGGGAGGCGGCTGGGTAGCCCCCTCTGCGGTTGACAGTCAGGCGAGACCTGCGTTTTATGCCCGCACCGCCTCCCCGAGCCCCGGGGTGCAGGGGGCGGCAGGGAACCCTCTCCCCGGGGACCCCCCACCCGTACACACGAGGAGGTTGCCATGAAGAGATTCTCCGCCCTGGCGGTGTGCGTGATCCTCATCTGGATCGCCGGCTGTACGAAAGAGGGCAATCCCGTGGATGGGGGTCCTTTCAACAACCCCACGGTGATCATGCCGCTGGTCATCGGGAATGAGTGGACCTACGCGAGCAGGTCGCTGGACACGGCGGGGCAGGTGACGGGCACGGATACGGCGACCTTCAAGATCGTACGGGACACAACGATGGGCGTGGAACGCTGGTACTTCATCGGAAGAGACAGCGGGGCATGGGAACTCCTGACAAACAGGTCCGACGGGCTCTGGTACACGGCCCGTGTCTCGGGCGGGATCCGGACGCCGGTCCTCCTGGCCAAGTATCCCGCCTTCGTGAATGACACGTTCTACGGCCTGGACAGCGTGTTTGTCACGGTGGTCTCCACAAGCACGCCCGTCACCGTACCGGCGGGATCATTCACATGCTACGAGTACAGGGAGGACCCCCCGCCGGGCGGGACGCAGGTCAGCCGTTTCTTCCCTCCGGGGAAGGGATTCGTACGGGATGATTTCCGGGGCCGCACGCCAGGCGGACAGAGCTACCTCAGGAGTCAGCGGAACCTGGTGTACCTGGTGCTCCGGAAGGAACCCGGAGGGGCATCGGGTGGAGCATCCGCCGAAACGCGCAGGGGGGCGGGAGAGGGACGACCCGCCTCATGGCTCATGCCCCTCCGCTGAGGGGCCTCAGGGCTCGACCCGCTCCACCACGATCGTGCATCTGGTCACCAGAGCGGCCAGGGCGCCCACGGCCGCCAGGACGGGGAGAAAAAGGGCGCCCACCACGCCGATCGTCAGCGGAATCTCGATAAGGATGTTCCCGCTCGAGTCCTTGATGGTGATGCGGCGGATGTTCCCTTCGTGGAGAAGCTTCTTCACGGTCTCCAGCACCTTCTCGCCGCTCACAACGAATTCCTCGGTGCGCGTCCTGGTCTCTGGCATGTCGTCACTCCGGATGAACGATGTCTCCCCGCGGGGAGATGAGCCGCCCCAGGAGTGACCCGGGGCGCGCGTGGAGCTTCCTGGAGTCTCTACGAGCCGCATCCCCGTTTGTTCCGGCTCCGCGGAATGGGCCTGATCCGGGGGGTGTGGCTGCGGTCCCTTCAGGGCCCGGCCCCCCGGGGGCTCCTGCCACTTGAACATCTCTCCGGGAGTGCCTACATTACAGAGGCCACCCTCCGGAGTGTCTGCAGGTTTCACCGGGAGGGGGACGGGTTTGCGCACCCTGCGGGGGAGGCGGATTCCGATGCGGGAGTAATTCAGTGGTAGAATGCCAGCTTCCCAAGCTGGACGTCGCGGGTTCGAGTCCCGTCTCCCGCTCCAAGAAAGCCGGCGGTGTTCCACCCATGCAGGTCGGGCGAGCAGCCCGACCTGCATGGTTTCTGGACGCTTAGCTCAGTCGGTTCAGAGCGCTTGCCTTACAAGCAAGAGGTCGGAGGTTCGAATCCTCCAGCGTCCACACACCGGAGGTCCGTGTTCCGACGGTGCAGGAACGCCGCCCCGGCCGCCCCGGAGGCGGCCCGATATCTGCCGCCGGGAGGCGGCATGGGGAGGCCTCAGTACGAT
>JBAVEL010000101.1:0-15978 GCA_049587715.1 Bacteroidota bacterium | reverse complement strand
GTTCAGCGGGGCGGGGGCCCTCCTTCGCAATGCCCCCCCCGGGAGGAAGGGGAGGGCCCCAGGAGGCCTGCGAGCATCTCGTGGAGCACCGCCGGAGGATCTCCGTGTCCCGTCTTGAGTCTCTCGTCGGCCTCGGCCAGAATGGAGAATGCCTCCTCTATCCGGGCGGCCCCGAACCGGGCAAACGCATCATAGTAGCCGCGGAGCTGCTCGGGCCGGAAGACCCCGATTTCGTCCATCACCGCCTTCCGGTCTGATATCCGCTCGGGAAGGGAGCGCAGCTTCCAGAGAGCCGTGAAGTACTTCGTGAGGATGGGAATGACCCCGTAGGTCTTCTCCTGTGAGCCGAGCAGGTTCTCCAGGATGGCCGCCGCCGCCGGATGATCCCCCCTCCCCAGAGCCTCCTGCAGGGCCCAGGGGGCGGCCCCGCGGGTGGAACCCGTGGCAGCCGCCAGGTCCGCCTCCGTGATGGCCTTCCGCTCCCCGATGAAAACGTACAGCTTGTCCAGCTCGCTCTGCAGCTCCCTCAGCGACCCTCCGGTCAGAGCCGCCAGCCGCCGCGCGGCGTCCTGGTCAATCTCCCTCCCCTGTTCCCTGGCCCGCCGGATGATCCAGGGCGGAATCCTGCTCTCGGGCAGAGGACGGAACTCCAGGATCCGCCCGTTTTTCCGGATGGAGGTGTAGGGCCTCCGGCGGAGGTCCGGCTTCTGGGCCAGCAGGATCAGGCATGTGGATTCCAGGGGGCGGTCCAGGTAGGCGGTCAGAAGAGCGCGGTCCTGGTCCGTGGCGCAGGCCTTCTCCGCGTCCTTCAGGATGACAACCCTCCGGTCGGCCATCATGGGGAAAGATGATGCGAGCGCCACCATTGCACGGACATCACACTCACCCCCGTGGACCACGTCCAGGTTGAACCCTCTCTGCTCGGCGGAAAGAAGCGCCTCCACGAGCTCCTTTTCCGCTTCCTCGATCAGGAAGTCCTCCTCTCCGCAGAGGAGATAGGCGGGAAGGATGCGGCCGGTCTCGATGTCCCGGGAGATGTGCTCCCGCGGGTCGTTCATCGGGGGGCCGGGGCCGGTTCGGTGCGGATGGTGATCTTCCGGATCAGGATGTCCTTCCGGGGCCTCCCGTCCGTGGGCCCCATGGAGGGAATCACGTCCACGGCTCCGATGCTGTCCACCACGTCCTGCCCTTTGATGACCCTCCCGAATATCGTGTAGTTCTTCGGCATCGCGGCATCCTTGAGCATGACGAAGAACTGGCTTGTGTTCGTGTTGGGCCCCCGGTTCGCCATGGCCACCACCCCCCTCCGGTAGCCCTCCCGGTAGGAGGCCGCGGCCGGATTCAGCTCGTCTTCGAAGGGTTTGCCGAAGATGCTCTGCCCCCCGGCGCCCCAAGAGGCGGCCCGCGAGGTGTCTTTGGAGTTCTCGTCTCCCGCCTGAATGACGAAGTTCTTTGCAACCCTGTGAAACCGCATGCCGTCAAAGAACTTCTTCCCCGCAAGCCGGACAAAGTTCTCCACGGTTCGGGGCGCGTCCGAACGATGGAGCAGGACCTCGAATGTTCCCATGCTTGTCTCCACCACCGCGATCTCCCGGTCCCGGGCCTCCGGCTTTCCGTCGCCGGCCGCGGCCGGATCCGAAAGAGCGAACGCCAGCAGGAAGCCGGCCGCCGCCGTCATGGCTGCCATTGTCTCGTGCATGCAGTGTGCTCCTTTTGATGGATGTCAGATATCATACCGAAAACCGAGCTTCACGCCGGCGCTGAAGAA
This sequence comes from Bacteroidota bacterium, assembly GCA_049587715.1. Lineage (GTDB taxonomy): Bacteria > Bacteroidota > Ignavibacteria > UBA10030 > UBA6906 > JBAVEL01. The sequence goes on along the minus strand of JBAVEL010000101.1, from coordinate 14,210 downwards.
ACGGCCGGTCACGGAGCCCCCTCCCGTCCCGATGGGCCCGCGCCCGGCTTCGTTCTTAAGGTCGCCGATGAAATCCCAGCGGAGATCGCCCCCCACGGAGCCGAACAAACGGTCCCCGAAGGCGGTTCCGGCCTCGATCTCGGCCAGGAGACCCCATCCCCTCCCCGTGTACCGGGCCTCGCTCCCGGGCCTCCGGTCGGTCAGCCGCCCCAGGTGATACCCCATCCCCGCCCCCGCGCGCAGATCGTACACCCCCTCATCCACCAGGATCCGCTGGAGAACCAGGGCGGGCAGATGCGCCTCAAAGGAATACTCCACGGGCCCGAAGGTGGCCGCCCCGTTCCAGGAGCCCAGGAGGTATGCATAGTGGAGTTTCACAACCCACCGGGGGGCGAGCGGGACGGTGACGCCCCCGAAAAACTCCACGCAGGACTTGAAGTCGTCCGCGCTCCCGGTGGAGGCCCGGACGAGCTCCGTCAGATCATGCGCGTGCACGGCGCTGACACCCATCCCCGCCGAGACGCCCAACATCCCCGTCCCGGTGTCAGGCGGGGCGGCTCCCCACAGGATGCCGCCGCGGATGAGGAGCACCGCCAGGATTCCGGCGGGGATCTTCACGAGGCGCCTCCCCCGGTCCGGAGGGCCTCGGCAACCCGGATGTGATCCCTGAAAAAGAAGTAGAGTCCCCACAGCGTGACCCCCACATACCCCACGGCATGGACGGCCGTCCCGTAGCTGAGGGCCACCGGGGCGGGGACACCGTAGAGCTGCGTCAGGGTCTGCGACACGAAAAGGTGATAGGTGCCGAGTCCGCCCGGCGTGGGAAGGGCGACGCCGATGCTGGAGATGGCCAGCACGACAAGGGAGGCACTCCCGTCCAGCCGCTCCCCGAGGCCGAAGGCACGGAATCCGATGTACAGGTTCAGGGCATAGAGCCCCCAGACCGCCGCGCTCTGTGCGAGGAAAAGGGCAATGCGCCCCGGATCCCGCAGCATCATGAACCCGTCCAGGAAGGAGTGCGTGAGCCGGCAGATGCGCTCCGCAGGACCCGGAGGCAGGACGCGGCGGATGAGAGCCAGAAACCGGTCCGTCCAGCCCCGGCGGAGCATCATCACAACCAGAGCCAGGAAGACCCCCAGGGTCAGGACGGCCGCGTACATCCCGGTGGTTTCCAGCCAGGGGAAAGCGGACTGCAGGGGCCCCGCATAGAGGAAGGGAACCAGAAGGACGAGAAGCAGGAAGGTGAGCATGTCGATGAGTCGTTCGAAGACGATGCTCCCGAAAGCGGCTCCGGCAGGGATGGACTCGAGCCGTGCCAGGGCATAGGGACGCACCAGCTCACCCGCGCGGGGGAGGACGTTGTTGACCATGTAGCCCACGAGAACGCCCGCAAAGAGGTTGCGGAGGCCGATGCCGCGCTTGACGGGCCCGAGCATGACTCCCCACCTGTGAGCGCGCACCAGATGGCTGGCCATGAGGGAGACAAAGAGCAGGAAGAGCCATCCGTACCGTACACCGCGCAGCGATTCCCACATCATATCCAGGTCGACAGTGCGGAAGGCAAGATACAGGAAACCCCCTGCCAGCAGGAGGCTTCCCCCCAGCCGGAGGAGGGATCTGCCGGAGAAGGCCGCGGGGGGACTCACCGCCGGAGGTCCACAATCTCCGCCCCGTCGGGAGGGACGTAGCGGAAGCGGGCATCCTCAAGTCCCGTGTCCGTCCGGATCTCATCTGCGGTGTACAACACCACCCTGTCCGTGTCTTCCCGGACCTCCGCCTTGAGGATCATCCACCGATGGGGATCCACCCAGAGTCTCATGGGGAAGGCGCCATGCGCCTCGTCCCTTGGAGTCAATTTGATGAGGATGACGGGAGTGTTTCCCAGGCGTTCCCTGCCCAGGACCGTCCCGTCGTAGTTCCCGGGCGCCTCCCCCAGGATCCGGTCCGGAGAGGCAAAGGGGGCATCCGGACGGAAATCGTCGATCATGACCTGGCGCGTGAGGGGGGAGTAGGACCACACGGTGCGGCCGTCGGTGACGATGGTGCGTTCCTCCGTCTCCAGCCGCCGCATGTTGCCCTTCTTCAGCCACAGCACACCCTTGTGTGTCTGTTCCAGCCGGCCGGCCCCGAATCGGACCTGCCGCGTGAACCGGATGACGGCGTCTTCCAGGCCGTCATAGGCGCGCGCAAGCTGCCGGAGCACTTCCTCGGGGTCTTCCGAGGAGGGAGGAAGGGGCCCCGCCGCGGCCAGAGGGAAAGAAGCAACGGGCCCCGCCGTCAGCGCGCAGGCGCAGAGGGTCCCGATGAACACGCACCGCACAAGCTCAGCGCCTGAGAAACGCATCCAGTTCACTCTCGCTCCCAATCAGAACCTCCCTGGCCTTGCTCCCGTCGTAGGGACCGACAATTCCTGCGCTTTCCAGCTCATCCACCAGCCTGGCGGCCCGCGAGTATCCCACCTTCAGGCGCCTCTGGAGAAGGGAGACCGACCCCTGCTGATGCCGCACAATCAGACGCGCCGCTTCCGAGAAGAGGTCGTCTCTTCCGTCGGGCCCTGCGCCCTCCCCCCCCTTCTTGCGCTCCAGAATGGAGGGGAGCAGGAAGGGCTGGGCATATCCCTTCTGGCGGCCGATGTGCTCGGTGAGGGCGTCCACCTCTTCCGGGGCGATGTAGGCGTTCTGGAGGCGGACCGGCTTGGGGCTTCCGCTGGCCAGATAGAGCATGTCGCCGTTCCCCAGAAGCTGCTCGGCTCCGTTGGCGTCCAGAATCGTGCGGGAGTCAATCTTGGTTGCCACCTGGTATGCGATCCGGGCCGGGAAGTTGGCCTTGATGACACCGGTGATCACATCCACCGAGGGACGCTGGGTGGCAAGCACGAGATGGATGCCGACGGCGCGGGCGAGCTGCGCCAGGCGGGCGATGGGCTCTTCCACCTCGCGCGCGGCGGTCATCATCAGATCCGCCAGCTCGTCGATCACAACCACGATGTACGGCATCTTTGCGTGCACAATCGTATCGGTGTTCCGCAGGCGCCGCCCCCGGACCCGCTCGTTGTAGTCGGTGATGCTCCGGACCCCGGCCGCGGCAAGGCGGTCGTAGCGCCGCTCCATCTCGAACTCCACTCCCTTGAGGGCAAGCACCGCGTTTCGCGGAGCCGTGATGATCTGCTCGTCCACATCGGGCGAGACCGCAAGGAAATGGCCGGCAAGCCGTCCGTACTGGGTGAGTTCGATCTTCTTCGGATCTATCAGCACCAGCTTGAGATCGGAGGGATGCAGGCGGAACAGCAGGCTCGCGAGCATTGTGTTGATGCCGACGCTCTTGCCCGACCCGGTGGAACCCGCGATCAGGAGATGCGGCATCCGCGAAAGGTCGTCCGTGAACACCTCCCCGGAGATCGTCTTTCCGAGGGCCAGGGGAAGGCGGGCGTCCGTTTCACGGAACCGCGCCGAGTTGAGCACACTCCGGATGGTGACAACCGCGGGGTGGCTGTTGGGGATTTCCACCCCCACCGCCGACTTGCCCGGAATCGGCGCCATGATCCGGATCCCTTTCGCGGCGAGCTTGAGCGCGATGTCGTTCTCGAGGCTCACGATCCGGGCTATCTTGACGCCGCTGGCCGGAACAAGCTCATAGAGCGTGACCACCGGTCCCGGGGTCACGCTGATGTTCTCGAGCTCCACGTCGAATTGCGCCAGGGTCTCCCGCAGGAGTGCCGCGTGGGCCCGCAGCTCCTCCTCGGCCACCTCCTCCCGCTGGGGCCGCGGCGGGTTCAGCAGGTCCACACCGGGAAACACATACTCCGGCTCCTCTTCTCCCGGCGGCGGCCCACCGGGGGACTCATGCGGCGCATCCTGTTCCGCCTCCCCGGAAAGCGCACCCCGCCCGGGAGCAGACTCCCCCGGAACGGGATGGAGGGGAACTCCGGCAGGTTCCTCAGCACCCCGGCCGGCCTCCAGGATGGAGGCCTCACGGGGAGGTTCCCCCGCTTCTTCCCCGGGCCCCTCCGGGAGTCCGCCAGGCGGCTCTTCCAGGGGGGGCTTCCTGATGCGGACCCTCCCCCCGGGGCGGGTCTCAGGTTCCGGCCCGGCTCCCACTCCCTCCCTCCGCGGTCCGTACAGCCGGTTCTTCCACTCCACGAGCCGGGAGGGGAGCGCGGCGGCGGCATCCCGTGCGAGGCCGGCCGCCTTTCGCAGGTCCACATCGGTCACCAGCACGATGACGATCACCAGTCCGGTCAGGAGCACCAGGCTCCCTCCGGCCTTTCCGAGAAGCCCCGAGAGAACCGCAGCCAGAAAGTCCCCCATGGCTCCGCTCCACTCCATGAGGAGAGTCTCCGGGCCCAGGATCAGGCGGGCCATGCCCATGAGGGAGGAGATCAGGATGGCCGTCACCAGCGTGTAGTTGACGATCGCGCGCAGACGGCGTATTTCCCCCCCCCGCAGAATCGTCCAGGCGACGGCTCCCAGGAGGAAAGGAAGGCAGAGGATGCTGTATCCCAGCGTGGACTTGATGAGGAAGGAGGAAATCACGGCGCCTGCCAGGCCGAGCCAGTTGCCCGCCCGGTCGGCCATGGCGCGCGCATCGGCGTCGTCAATGAGGACCCCCACCAGGTCCCCGGCTCCCGCCCCGGCAACGGCTTCGTCCGCGGCATTGTAGGAGATGAGGGCAAGCAGGATCAGGAGAGCCGTCACCATCAGGAGGATGCCCACAACCGCCATCCTCCGCTCGCCGGCGCGTCCGGGGCCGTCGCGAGCCGTTTCCTCGGAAACCGGGCGGGGGCGTCCGGACCGGCCCATCAACGCCCCCTGGAAGGGACGGGGCGCGCGGGGGCGTGCTCCGCCGGATCCGGATTCCGCTTCCTGCGGATCACGTTGCCCGCAAGGCAGGGAACAAGAGGAATCGTGTCCACCTCCGCACAGAGAGGCAGATCCCCTGCGAAACCGATCTCCGCAAGATGGCGGCCGTGTTCCGAGCCGCGGATCATCTTGAGAATACTCCTGCCGAAAGATTTGTAGAGGGCGTGTGCTCCCATGGCGGCGTCGGAGAGCTCCGCATGGTCCCCTTCCATCGCGAGCTTGTGGATGAGGAACCCGCCGCAGACTGCATCCTCGAGAGAGAACGCCCCCGACCGCCCCGCACATACGATCGTGCAGGCCTGCGATCCCTCCCGGAGATGCTCCGCCACCGCGGAGATGTTCACAAAACCGCACACGAGCAACTCCTGGGCGTGGCGGGCTCTTACCATCGCCTGCGACCCGTTGGTGGAGCTGAAGATGATCGACTTTCCCTTCACCTTCTCCTCCGTGTACTCCGCGGGGGAGTTGCCCAGGTGGAAGCCCTCGATCATGCGGCCATTCCGCTCCCCTCCCAGCAGGATGACATCGCCGAAGAGGTTCCCGGAGATCTTGACGGCCGACTCCACGGTGGCCACGGGAATGACCTCCTTGGCTCCGTTGCGGAGCGCGGTGACAATCGTCGTGCTGGAGCGCAGGACATCAATCATCACGACCGTCTTTCCCCGGAGAGACATCTCGTCCACCTGACCGGGGGTAAAGACCAGATCCACCTTCATCGCTCCGGCTCCCGCTCCTGCGGAGGTCATTTCTTCACAAAGGGAAGCGCACAGACGGTGGCGGGGATTTCCCGCCCGCGCACCACCACCGAAAGAGAAGTCCCCGCAGAGGCAAGCTCCGCCGGCACGTAGCCCATCCCGAGCCCCGTCTCCAGCGTGGGCGAGAAGGTCCCCGAGGTGACCCGCCCCACGGCCTTCCCTCCGGCCCGGACCTCGTATCCATGGCGCGGGAATGCTCGATCGGCAAGCGTGAATCCCACCAGCTTTCTGCGGAGTCCTGCGCGCCGCACCTCCACGAGGGCATCGCGCCCGACGAAGTTCCCCTTCTCCAGTCTCGTGATCCAGCCCAGCCCCGCCTCCAGGGGATTCGTGGAACGGTCGATGTCGTTTCCATAGAGGCAGTAGCCCATCTCCAGGCGGAGTGTATCCCGCGCCCCCAGCCCCGCAGGACCGATGGCATACGGGCCTCCCGCGTCCATGATGGCATCCCACACCCTGCGCCCCGGCTCCGGATCGGAGGGGAAGTAAAGCTCGAAACCCGCCTCCCCCGTGTAGCCCGTCCGGGAGATGATCATGGGGACACCGGCAAGGACCCCTCGCGCGAAATGGTAGGAGGATATGGACGCGAGCTCAACGGCGGTCAGCGGCTGCAGCGCCTGCTCCGCCCGGGGGCCCTGTACTGCCAGCAAGGAGGTCTTCTCCCCCACATCGGTCAGGGTGACATCGCCCGGGAGGCGGCTCTGCAGCCAGGCGATGTCCTTCGTGTTGTTGGCGGCGTTCAGGACCATCATGTACCGGTCGCCCATGTGATACACGAGAAGGTCATCCACGATGCCGCCGTCCTCCTCGCACATGGCCGAGTACTGCACCTTCCCGGGGACGAGCCGGTTGATGTCGTTGATCGTCACCGACTGGAGAAACGCAGCGGCACCCGGTCCGCTCAGCTCCACCTCTCCCATGTGGGAGACATCGAAAACCCCCACGCTCTGCCGGACCCTCCGGTGCTCCTCCATGATCCCGGTGTATTGCACCGGCATCCGGAATCCGGCAAAATCCACCATCTTCCCCCCCAGCCGCGTGTGGACCTCATGGAATGCCGTCTGTTTCACGCTCTTCCCGCTCCGTCGTCTACTTGAATTGATCCGTGATGTCTTTCCGGTCCCCCGGGAGCATGACGCGGAACTCCCCGAATGCAAGGGAGGAGTCCGCTTCCAGTGCGATCAGAAGCCGGTGCCGCAGCATCATCCTCCGCAGTCTGCTGACAATCCCCTGCTTGAGCTGGACCGCGATTTCCGGGTGCACGCGCATGATGATCCGGAGGCCGTGCGTCTCGGCCTTGAAGCGCCGGATCCAGCGTTCCAGCTGGTTCATGGTGGTGGTCCGGGATTGCAGGAGACCCGTGCCATTGCAGGCCGGACACGGCTCCGTGAAGCTGTGGACGATGCTCTGCCGGATCCGCTGCCGCGTGATCTGCACGAGCCCGAATTCGGTCATGGGAAGCACCGTGACCTTCGCCCGGTCCCGGCGGAATTCCTTCCTGAGCTCCTCAAAGACCTTCTTTCTGTTCTTCTCGTCATCGAGGTCGATGAAGTCCGCCACGATGATCCCCCCCATGTCCCGGAGGCGGAGCTGCCGGCAGATCTCCCGCGCCGCCTCCAGATCGGTCCGCAGGGAGTTGAGCTCCTGGTCCCTTTTCGCCGCATACCGCCCGCTGTTGACATCGATGACCACCATGGCCTCGGTGGGCTCGATGATGATGTAGCCGCCGCTCTTCAGCCAGACCTTGCGCTGCAGCGAGACCTCCATCTCCTTCTCGATTCCGTGAGCGTCGAAGATCGGCTGGCGCCCCTTGTGCAGTTCCAGTTTTTCGAGGAGAGAGGGGGAGGTGTACTTGATGTAGGAATGGATCTCCCGGAACATCTTCCGGTCATCCACCACCACACGGCTCACGTCGTTCGAGAAGAGGTCCCGGATGACGCTGGATGTGGTGGCCATGTCCTTGAAGAGGAGCGCCGGGGCAGTCTCCGATTTGACGGTCTTCTCGATCTCCCGCCACGTATCCAGGAGGTCCTGCAGGTCGGTCCGGATGGAGGATTCATCCTTTCCTTCGGCCACGGTCCGGATGATCACGCCGAAGCCCTCGGGGAGGATGCTCTGCACGATCTTGCGAAGCCGCCGCTTCTCCTTGAAGTTTGTCAGCTTCTTGGAGATGCCCACTTTCCCGTCGAAGGGGAGAAGGACCAGAAACCGCCCGGCCAGAGACACCTCCGAGGTGACGCGCACCCCCTTCTTCCCGACGGGCTCCTTGGTGACCTGGACGATGACGTCCTGGTTCTTCTCAAGCTGAATCTCCCTGCGTTGCGGCCGCGCCTCCCGGATTCGCGGGGCGGCGGGAGTCCCCCCCCCGGAAGGGGCGCCCTCGGCTGTCCCGGCCTCGGGGGGAGAGGAGGGGTCCTCCTCCTCTTCATCCGCCTCGTCGTCCCCGAGCATGGCGGAGTACTCCTCGAACCGGTGGCCGATGTCGGAGAAATGGAGAAACCCGTCCTGCTGAAGGCCGATGTCCACGAACGCGGCCTTGATGCCCGGCATGACCTTGGCTACCTTGCCCAGGTAGATGTCGCCGACGAGCTTCTCCTTGTGGGGCGTCTCAACGAACAGCTCGGCCAGACGGCCGTCTTCGGTTATCGCAATGCGTGTTTCGTTGGAGCCGACATTGATGACGATTTCCTTCTTCATGCCGGATGCTTTCTGCGCGCCTCTCAGTGAGGGAAATGGGAGCGGCGTCGGGAACCGGACGAACGAAGGAGGCGGGAGCTCCCGCCCCGGCGGGAGACACAGCGTGTGCGGATTGCGCCTTCATCGTTGAACGGAACAGGCAACGCCTGGCGCCGGGACGCTCCCTCCCGGGCCGTACGAACCGTCTGTCACGCCGGAGCGCGGGTCCCACAAACCGGAAGGGCCTGCGTGCGGACACCTCAGAAAAAAGTGAGGTCAAGCTCCCCTGCGTCACACTCTGGGTAACCGACCGTTGCTTCCTTCCGGACCTGGCGGGGTTGAGCTACTTGCAGTTGCGCAGGACTTGACCTCACAGACCGTGGTGCTGTGGAGCTGATCGGGATCGAACCGACGACCTCCTCGTTGCGAACGAGGCGCTCTCCCAGCTGAGCTACAGCCCCGCCGGATACATAAGATAGCGGTTCCTCCTCTGACAAGCAACCGCAGGCGGCTTTCATCCTCCCGGTCTGTTCCGGATGTGCGTTTGACTCAGGGGAACTCCCGGATCCCTGTTCGCCTCCTTGACAAACGGGTGGTAAATCCTTACTTTTTCAAGGACTTGCAGGTTTTTCGGACAGGCGGGGCAGGGAATGACAGGAGAGTTGTCGGACCGGGAGCGTACCGTCCTCCGGTGCGTCGTTCACGATTTCATCGAGACCGCGGCCCCCGTGGGATCGCGCTCCATCTCCAAGCACCATGAGGATGAGCTGGGGCTGGGGCCGGCCTCCATACGCAACATCATGTCCGACCTGGAGGAGCAGGGGTACATACGGCACCCGCACACCTCCGCCGGGCGGGTGCCCACCGACATGGGGTACAGGTTCTACCTCGACAGTCTCATGGAACTGGAACGGCTTTCGGACCAGGACCGGAACGCCATCCAGGAGAACCTGGACACGGCGGAGGATCCCGAGGCGGTTCTCCGGGAGTCCTCCCGGCTCCTGTGCGAGATCTCACGCCAGCTCTGCGTCGTCACCCCGCCCCACCTTTCCGCAGGGGTGTTCGAGAAGCTGGAGCTGGTCCAGATCACCTCCAGCCGCATCATGGTCATCATGTCGGTGAAGGCCGGGCTCGTGCGCACGATCATGCTGGAGGCCGCCAGCGAGATCCCGCGCCAGAAGCTGGACGGTGTGAGCAGGTTCCTGAACGAACGGCTGTCGGGCCTGACGATCCGGGAGATACGGGAGACGCTCGCCGATCGGGTGGCGGATGCCCGGAGCGAGGAAACGGGGCTGATCCGTCTCTTCATCGACTCGGTGGATAAACTGTTCGTGAACAACCCCGCCGAGCGCCCTCACATTGCGGGAGCCGAGAAGGTGATCGAACAGCCGGAGTTCACCAATCCGGAGGACTTCCGGAGCGTGATCGAGCTGATCAACAACGAGGAGATCATCATTCACGTACTGGAGAAGACCGAGGCGCGGCCGAACGAAGTGCGCGTTGTCGTGGGCAGGGAGAACGAGGACGAGAAGCTCAGGCCGTACAGTGTCGTGGCGGCGGGGTATGCCGCGGGGGATGTGGGAGGCACCATCGGGGTGATCGGACCCAAGCGGATGCCCTACGCGCGCGTCATTCCTCTCGTGGAATACGTGGCCCGCGCGGTGTCCACCATGTTTGCCGGGGCGGGGAGAACCTGAGTGGACGATCCTCGCACACCCGGGGAGGGGCAGGCCGCAAACTCCGGGGCCGGGGCACTGCCGGGCGACACCCTTCAGGCGCGGCTGGACGAAGCCCTGCAGGCGGCGGAAATCGCCAGGGATCAGTTCCTCCGGAAGGCGGCGGAGTTCGAGAACTACAAGAGGCGCACCGAGGCGGAATTCGCCGCGGCGATCCGGACGGCTCATGAGGGACTCCTCAGAGCCCTCCTGCCCGTCGTCGACGACCTCGGGCGCTCCCTGAAAGCGGGTGCGGAGGGCGGGGACCCCCGCGGGTTCTTCCAGGGCATTCAGCTCATCCAGGCCAAGCTGATGAAGATCCTGGAAGGGCATGGTCTTGTGCCCTACGCCTCTGAAGGAAAACCCTTCGACGTCGAGTATCACGACGCACTCCTGCAGATCCCCCGGCCCGATCTCCCCCCCCATACCGTCATCGAAGAAGTGGAACCCGGCTACATGCTCTCTGAAAGGGTTCTCCGCCATGCCAAGGTGATCGTCTCCGCCCCCGCATCAGAGCCCCCCCCGTCCGGCGAGGAGAACCCGGCACCATGAGCACCCGCCGTGACTACTACCAGATCCTGGGGGTGGAGCGCAGCGCCTCCCAGGAGGAAATCAAGAAAGCCTACCGGAAGATGGCGCTCCGGCACCATCCAGATCGGAATCCGGGAAACAAGGAGGCCGAGGAGAGGTTCAAGGAAGCTGCCGAGGCCTACGAGGTCCTGGGGGACCCGGAGAAGCGGAAACGCTACGATCAGTACGGTCACGAGGGGATGCGCGGAACCGACTTCCGGCCTTTTACCGACGTCAACGACATCTTCTCCGCCTTCCGCGACATATTCGACGGCGGCTTCGGGGGCACCATCTTCGAGGAAGTCTTCGGGGGATCCCGGGGGAGGTCGGCAGGACGGCGCGCGGGCCCGTCCCAGGGTTCCGACCTCAAGATCAGGCTCCGGCTGACTCTGGAGGAGATCACCGCCGGGGTGGAGAAGACCCTGAAAGTGAAGAAGTGGATTCCATGCAGCTCCTGCCGCGGCTCGGGCGCGGGCTCCTCCGCCGGAGCCGCTCCCTGTCCCGCCTGCGGAGGAAGGGGGGAGGTCCGGCAGGTTTCGCGGAACGTCTGGGGGCAGTACGTGAGCATCTCTCCCTGCCGGAATTGCGGGGGTGAAGGAACCGTCATTCAACATCCCTGTGCATCCTGCGGCGGGGAGGGACGGGTGCAGGGGGAAGGAGTCGTCAAGGTGGCCGTACCCGCCGGCGTCGCCGAAGGGAACTACCTGAGCCTGCGGGGGGAGGGCAATGCCGGCAGGAGGGGCGGCGCGCCGGGAGACATCCTCGTGGTCATGGAGGAGGAAACGCACCCCGTCTTCTCGCGCAACGGAGATGACGTGGTTCTGGACCTCCTCATCAGCTTCCCGGAGGCCGCCCTGGGCGCCGAGGTGGAAGTTCCGACGCTCACCGGGCGGGCGAAGTTGAAGATCGAGCAGGGCACGCAGTCGGGAAGGGTGCTCCGGATGAGGGAGAAGGGGATCCCCCGCCTGAACAGCTACGGACGCGGCGACATGCTTGTACGCGTGAATGTCTGGACACCCACGCGCCTCGGCCCCCAGGAGCGCCAGCTTCTGAAGCAACTCGCCCATGCCGACAACCTGAGCCCCCGGGAGGGGGATACCTCGGCCCATTCCGAGAAGAGCTTCTTCGAGCGGATGAAGAAGGCGTCCTCCTGAGGGAGGGCGCCGGAGCGGGAGATGAACCCGCCATGCGCATGATCACCCTTTTGCAGGAACGCGTGGGCTTCACCAGGAACGAGAGCCTGGCGGTGCTGGTTCTCGGCGCCGGGGTTCTCGTGTCCGTTGCGATCCGATGGTGGGTCCCCGCGCAGGGGGGCAGCGCCCTCCGCCATGACCACTCCCGTTCCGACAGCATCTTCACACTCAGAAGCGCCTCCCCCTCCGCTCCCGCTCCCGGGACGGCACCGCGGCGGAGGCAGCCGGCGGCGGGGCTCCCCGCCCCGGGCAGCATCGATCTCAACACGGCGGCCAGGGAAGAGCTGATGCGTCTCCCGGGCATCGGAAGCGTGTATGCGGGCAGGATTCTTCTGTACCGGAAGGAGCGGGGGAACATTGCGGACATCCGGGAGCTTCTCCTCATCCGGGGAATCGGGCCGAAGACCCTGGAGCGCATCAGACCCTATGTTGTCGCGCGGCAGAAAGACCCCGTTCCTTGACTCCCGCAAGGGTTTTTCGCATATTGCCCCGGTTTGCCGCAGGCGATCCCTGCGGGGCCATTCCCGAACCGCAGCACTCCTGAGCCGGCACCATGGCAACCAAGGATTTCGTTCTCGGCCTGAGCCTCAGTGACAGGACGATCCAGGCCGTGGAGCTGGAGCAGGATGGTCCCTCCAATACTCTCCTTGCGATTGATGAGTGGGAAAACACCTTTCCGCTGGGCGGGGTGGATGATCCGAAGGGCGTCGGCCGGTTCTCCGAATACCTTGCCGCCTTCCTGAAGGTCAACCGCGTCCGGGCCCGCAAGACCTCGGTGGCACTGGACAGCGCGACCCTCTTCATCAACTCCTTTCCCCTGGAGGAGGGGCTCTCCCGGCCCGAGATCAACGAGCACATCAACTGGGAACTCAGCCAGTTCTTCCCCGACGCACCACCCAAGCAGTACGTCACGGATATCCACGTCATTGCCCGGGAGGACCAGGAACACTGGAATCAGGTCCTCAGCGTCTCCGTGCAGCGCCGGGACGCCTTTGCGGTACAGGAGGCGCTGGCCCGGCACGGACTGGAGCTTCTGATCCTGGATGTGGACCATTTCAGCGCCGATACGGCCCTCCGGACCAACTATCCGGATGTGGAGCGGAAGTACATGGCTCTGGTCGGGGTGAAGGAGAACCGGCTGGACATCAGCCTGCTCCGGAATGGAGTGATGCAGGCCTACAGCTACTGCCTTGTCCAGTCGAACCGGGAGATTGTGGAGCGGATCGGGGCGTTGTCCCGGGACGTCCCCGGCATCCATTCCATCACCGTTTACGGACCCTATCTGGAGAAGGACCTCCTGGTCCTCATCCGGCGGGGATCCGCTCTTCTGGTGGAGGCGCTGAACCCCCTCCGGCACATCAATGTCCTCGACTCCCTCCGCCTGGCCGACCATCTCTCGGTGCCCTCCTACCGGTTCGCCTCGGCGGTGGGAGTTGCCCTGCGCAGGGACTGATTGTGCAGGTGATTGCAGGGCGCTTCAGGGGCAGAGCGCTGGAGGGCCTCCCGGACCGTTCCGTGCGTCCTGCAACAGCCCGGGTCCGGCAGGCCGTCTTCGACGTGCTGGCGGGGAGGATGGAATTCGGAGGGAAAACCGTCCTGGACCTCTTCGCCGGGACCGGCAGTCTGGGCATTGAAGCGATCAGCAGGGGCGCTGCACAGGCGGTCTTCGTCGAGAGGCACCGCGCAGCGCTCCGGGTCATCGAAAGGAACCTTGCCCGGCTGGGATGCCGGGAGCAGGCGGAGGTGTGGGATGCGGATGCCATGGAGTTCATGGAGCGCGCCCAGGCGGACTACGACCTTGTCTTTGCCGATCCTCCCTACCGCTTTGACCGGACCAGCGACATCCCGTCCATCGCCTTCCGGCGGGGGCTCGTACGGACGGGGGGATACCTGCTCATCGAACACACACCCGACGTCCGGTTCCCGGAGCCCATCCCCGGAGGGGGCATCCATACCTCCCGGAAATTCGGCCGGACGATCGTGACGATCTTCCTCCCCCGGCCGGCAGTGACGGCGGAGGCCGACGACAGGAGTCCGCTATGAAGACAACGCTCGCCCTCTACCCGGGGACATTCGATCCCGTGACCTACGGCCACATCGACGTCGTGGAGCGGGCCACGCGGCTCTTCGACCGCGTCGTCATCCTGGTAGCCAGGAACGGCTCCAAGACCCCCATGTTCAGCGTGCAGGAACGGGTGGCCATGATCCGGGAAGTCTTCCGCGGCCGCCGGGGCGTCACGGCCGACGAGTTCGGGGGTCTGCTTGTGGACTACGCGAGCCGATGCGGGGCCCGTGCGATCATCCGCGGCCTCCGGGCCGTCTCCGATTTTGAGTACGAGTTCCAGATGGCGCTCACCAACCGGAAGCTGGCGCCGCGGCTGGACACGCTGTTTCTGGTACCAGGCGAGAAATTCACCTACCTGAACTCGACCATCGTACGCG
>JBAVEL010000100.1:0-47029 GCA_049587715.1 Bacteroidota bacterium | reverse complement strand
TACGGACGGTATGTCTTGCTCATCGCTCGTGCAGTTTGTGGGACATCGACAACTCCTCCCACGAATATACTACACGATGAGCCTTCTACACCATGTGTGAATAACTATTACTCAGACAGACTCCTAGGCGGAGAAGCCCCGCCTTCTGTGCGCGCTGTAGCGCTGGAGCGCGTCTTCGATGATGGGATGCGCCGAGGCGGCGCTTGCGATGGCGTCCACCTCCACCGACTTCCCCTCGAGCTGCTTGTAGTCCTGGAAGAAACGCCGCAGCATGTTCATGAGATGGGGCGGCATGTCCGTGGCCTCCCGGTAGGAGCTGTAGGTGGGATCCTCCACCGCCACGGCGATGATCTTGTGGTCCTGCTTCCCCGTATCCATCATGGTCATCAGCCCCACGCACCGGGCGTGCATCAGCGTGAGGGGCACCACCGTTTCCTGGCAGAAGACAAGCACGTCCAGCGGGTCGTCGTCCTCGGCAAGGGTCTGCGGGATGAAGCCGTAGTTGGCCGGATAGAAGACGGCGGAGTACAGCACCCGGTCCAGCTTGATGAGACCGCTCTTCTTGTCCAGCTCGTACTTGACGCTGGAGCCGTAGGGTATCTCGATGACGGCGGTGAACTCCCGCGGACACAAGTCCCCCGGGGTCACATCGTGCCAGGGATGAATGCTCATGTGCGGTCCCTCAGGGAGTGCGCGCTCAATGGGCTCCCTTTCTCCCCTGCGGAATGGCATGCCAGATCCGGATGGTCAGGAGGATGCCGATCGCGGCAAAGGGAATCAGGAACACGGGCCAGTACTGCCAGTCGCGGGTGGTAATGTAGCCCAGGGCGAGGGACTGGACCCCCGTGCCGAGATACACAAGCCCGTCGATCAGACCCACCGCGGTCCCCGCCGCCCTCCGTCCCCCGAAATCCATGGTGGCCGTGCCGCTCAGCATGCCGTGCGTGCCGATGACCGCAATGGACACAACCGTGACCAGAAGGCCGAGCGTCGTGGGGTGTCCCCAGACGGCGAAGGCCATGCCCGAGACGGCAAGAAGGAGCATCATGTAGAAGATGCCCGCCACGGGGGCGCGGCGCGAGGAGAAGAGGCGGTCGGACATCCACCCCGCCAGCATGCCCCCGCTCGCCCCCGCCAGCATCAGAAGGAGCCCCCAGTTGTTCAGCCAGAAATCCCAGGCCCCGGCGTGAGCCGCTCCGGCCTTGATCTGCTCCTTGGCGAAGATGGGGAACCAGTGCATGACCCCGTTCCGCAGGACCCCCGTGCAGAACTCGATGAGTCCCACCGTGATGATGACCGGATGGGTGAAGATGCGGACGAGCAGATCCCGGAGCGGGATCGGAGCTTCGGACTCGCCGGAGGAGGCATCCCCGGTGTCGAAATCCGCATAGCCCGCCTGCGCCGGCCGGTCCCGGAGCAGGATCGCGTCCACCAGAACCCAGAAGAGGAGGATCGCGCCGGGAATGAAGAAGACCAGCCAGTACTGCGGCTGGTCGGGATTCAGCCGCTCCGTCAGGTTCACGACGGCCTGGCTCCAGTCGAAGGCGAAGTAGAGTCCCAGTGAGATGAGAACCCCGAAGATGCCCCCGAAGACCCCCCGCTCACGGACGTGGAACCATGACGCATTCACCTTCACGATGGCCACCGCTCCGTAGCTCTGGAAGTACATGTTGAGCGCGTAGAGCACCGAGAAGGCAAGCGTCAGGTTGACGTCCCATTTGAGGCGCAGGATGCCGTAGACCAGCACGCCCAGCAGGAGGTTCATCACGGCCGCGCCCCCCGAGCCGATGAGCATGGCGCGCTTTCCCCCGATCCGGTCGGTCACGGGCCCGTTGATGAGGAAGGAAAAGGCGTAGGTGATGGTGCCCGCGGCGAATATGATGCCGAAGGCCTCCTTGGACATCAGGTCTCCCAGGGCGTTCTTGGACACGGTCAGATTGTACCGGGCCATGTAGAGAAAGGCGTAGGTGAGGCCGAGCGGAAGCCAGTTCAGGGCCCTCCGCCGCCTGAACGCCGCGCTGTGCACGGGGCGGCCCGCGGTATCTGTCTGCATGGGGTCTTTCTCCTCCGGTTCCGGAAACTGTTCAGGGCCGCGCCAGGGCTTCCACGAGGGGGCGACCTTCCCTCCCCGCGGGGAACTCGATGCCGAGCAGGACAGCCAGGGTGGGCGCAAGGTCCACGGGGCTGCAGAGACCCGAATAGAGGCCGCCCTGCACGCCGGGTCCCGCGATCAGCAGGGGAACATGCGCGTCATGGTCGTAGGGCTGGCCGTGCGAGGCGCCCCCCGCGCCGCCGTCGCGGAGGCGGTAGGGACGGAGGGCAAAGAACACATCCCCGCTCCGAGCCGGATGGAAGCTCCGCCGCATCCTCTCCAGGGTGGGGGAGCTCCAGGCCCATTCCAGAAGCTGGGTCCGGGAGCATGCCAGGCTGATGTCGTCCCTCCCCATGAGCCGCGCCGCCAGGAGCCCGGCGGCCTCCTCGCGGCGGGCGTCTCCCTGGCGGAGGGCGGCGTCTGCCAGGTAGATCTGCCCCTCGGAAACCCTCCGGATCCAGCTCCCTCCCTCGGGGGGCTTGCCAAGCACCCCCTCCAGGACGGAGGCGCAGAATGCCTGGAACTCCGCCGGGTTGGTCCTCCCGGAGCCGGACTGCGGCCTGTTCTCCAGCACGAACTCGGGGATGGGACTGATGCCGTGGTCGCTGGTCAGCGCCAGGAGCAGGCGCCCGGGCCCCACGCGGCGGTCCAGGTACTCGAAGAACCCGGCCAGAACCCGATCCAGACGCAGGACCAGCTCGAACATCTCACGGCTGGAGGGCCCGAAGGCGTGGCCCGCGTAGTCGGGGGTGCTGAAGCTCACACAGAGGAGATCCGGCGTGTCGTCGGCGCCCAGGTTCTCCCCCTCCACCGCTGCACGCGCGAACGCCTCCAGAAAGGAGCACCCGAAGGGGCTCATCATGAGCGCCTCGTAGTAGGAGCGCGTGATGCGGGAGGAGTCCTCCCCCCTGATGGGGTGCGGGAAGGCGCGGCCGAACCAAGGGGGGGCGTCCTCCCAGGGTGCGTCATCCCTCCCGCAGCGGGCACAGGCATCGGGGGGAAGGAGGGGTTCCCAGGTGCTGCCGAACCACGCGCGCCCGGCGCCCGAGGCGTTGAACATGTTCACCCAGCCGGGAAGGGAATCGCGGTAGTAGGTGGAGGTCACAAAGAGGGAATCCTGCAGCCAGTAGACCGCGTCCCCCAGTTTCCCCCCCATGAGGACCGCAGCCCGGTCCTTGTGCGACAGGGAGACCACCTTCGCGCGGAAACCGTAGTGGAGGCGGAGGGCGTCCCCGAACGTGGAGCCGATCAGGAGAGCCGGAGACCGCCCTTCGCCCGGAGCACCCACGAGCCGGTGGGCGGGATCCGCCACACAGGAGACTCCCCGGCCCGTCGCGCGGTCGATCCAGGAGTTGCCGATGATCCCGTTCTGGTTGGCATAGGAACCGGTCATGAGGGCGGCGTGCCCGGGACCCGTGGTGGTGGCGGCGTGCGCATAGAGGGCAGAGGTGAACTGCGCCCCCTCTTCCATGAGGCGGCGGAAGCCCCCCTCCCCCAGGAAGGGGGAGGCCGCGGCCAGGTAGTCCTGGCGGAACTGGTCGAGACTCACCAGCACCACGAGGCGCACGGGAGCGGAGCGCGCGGAGAACCCGCCCAGCAGCAGAGCGCACACGCAGATGAAACGCATCATCACCCCGGAATCCCCCCGGTCGAAGCACCCTTCGGCACAATGTCTTGATGGTACGCAAAGAGGGTTTGAAATCAAAACCGCTTGCTTGAAAAAGAGGCGGGTTTTCTGCATGTTGCTTCCGTCCGCCCGGGAGCGTTCCGATGCTTCTCGTCATTCCCGCCATGGAGATCAAGGGGGGCCGCTGCGTCCAGATGGTGCAGGGGGTGGAGGGGTTTGTGTATTCGGACGATCCGGTGGAGATGGCCCGCCTGTGCAGGAAGGAGGACGCCAAGTCCCTGCACGTCACGGACGTGGACGGAGCCCTCGAGGGGAAGCCGGCAAACCTGGGGGTCATCCGGCGGATGGTCGAGACGGTGGACATCCCCGTGGAGCTGGGGGGCGGGCTCCGGAGTTTCGAGGCGGTCGAGGAGGCCTTCGGTGCGGGAGTCTACCGGGTTGTCATCGGGACCATGATGATCGAGAACCCGGACGAAGCCCGCCGGGTCATCTCCCGGTTCGGAGCCAGCAGGGTGGTGCTGGGAATCGACGCCCTGGACGGCATCGTGGCCACGCACGGCTGGGCGGAATCCTCGGGACTCACGGCCCTGACCGTGGCGCTGAACGCCAGGGCCATCGGCTTCACCCGGATCGTCTATACGGACATCCGGCTGGACGGCACCCTGCGGGGGGTCAACCTGAAAGTGCTCCGGCAGCTCGGGGAGAGGACGGGGATGCGCGTGACGGCCGCCGGCGGGGTGGCGGGGCTGGACGACCTGCTCCGCGTGCAGGAACTGGAGCCCTTCGGCGTCGACTCCGTCGTCATCGGGCGGGCACTGTACGAGAACCGGTTCTCGTGCCAGGGTCTCTGGCGCGTCTGCGAGGCGGGCGACTACCCGTACACCGCCAGAATCTGATCCCCGCCCCCTCCCCGGCAGGCCCGGAACTCACGGAATGAACGTGCCATGAAGATCCTCGTGATCGGCCATCTCTGCCTGGACGTGATCCATCCCGCCGAGGGGCCGGAGGTGCAGAGCTATGGGGGCATCTACTACGCCGTGGCGGCGCTGGCGGCCCTGGCGGGGCGCGGGGACGAGATCGTCCCAGTGTTCGGCGTGGGGGAGGAGGAGTACACCGCCCTCATGCAGCGCCTGGCTTCCTTCCCGAACGTGAACGCGGCCGCCGTGACCCGCCTGGCGGGCCCCACCAACAGGGTACGCCTCTTTTACAAGGAGTCCGGGGAGCGGGTCGAGTGCTCCCACCACATCGCCCCTCCCATCCCCTACGACCAGATCCGGCGGCACACGGGGGCCCAGGGAATCCTGATCAACATGGTGTCGGGGTCCGACATCGCCCTGGACACGCTGGACGAGATCCGGATGGCGGTGCGGGGAGGCGGCGCCCACCTGCACCTCGACTTCCACAGCCTGACGCTCGGCCTGAAAGGGAACCGGGACAGGTTCCGGAGGCCGGTCCCGGAGTGGAGGCGGTGGGCCTTCATGGCCGATTCCGTCCAGTTGAACGAGGAGGAGGTGGCGGGCCTCTCTCCCGAGTCCCTGACCGAAGAGCAGACGGCGGGGCATCTTCTGAGCGTCGGAGTCCGCGGAGTTCTCGTCACCCGGGGCTCGCGCGGGGCGACGCTCTACCGGAGCGACAGGAAGCGCCTGGTGCGGGCGGACATCCCGGCCCCCGCCGTGGAGAGGCCGCGTGACGCGACAGGATGCGGAGACGTGTTCGGCGCCGCCTTCCTGCTTCAGATGCTCCGCCACCGGGACATGCCGGCGGCGGCGGCATTTGCGGTCACGGTGGCCGCGCGGAAGGCCCTCCTGGCCGGGTCCGAGGATCTGGGCCTCCTGGCGGAGTTCCGGAGGCCCTCATGAATATCGCCCTCATCGGCCACGGGAGGATGGGGCGCGAGGTGGAGAGCCTGGCGCGGGAAAAGGGCCTCCGCATTGCGGCTGTATTCACCGAGGAGAACAACGCCCGGGGAAGGGGACTCACCCCGGCCTCCCTGAGGGAAGCGGAGGTGTGCATTGATTTCTCCTCCCCCTCTTCCGCCGTGGAGAACATCGAGGCGGCAGCCGCCTGCGGGAAGAACATCGTGGTCGGCACCACCGGTTGGTACGACCGGCTGGAGCATGTCCGCCGTATTGTGAAGGAGCGGGGCATCGGTCTTGTCTACGCGCCCAACTTCTCCCTGGGCGTGGCCCTCTTCGCGCAGGTCGCGGTGGACGCGGCGCGCCTCATCGGAAGCCACCCGGAGTACGACGCAGCCATCCACGAGGAACACCACGCCGGAAAAGCCGACAGCCCCAGCGGGACCGCCCTCTCCCTGGGGGCGCTGCTGCTCCAGGCGCTCCGGCGGAAGACGGAGATCCTGCACGAGACCTCCCACGGACCCATCCAGCCGCACCAGCTCCACGTGACTGCGTCCCGGGTGGGGCACGCGACCGGGACGCACAGCATTGTGTTCGATTCGGAAGCCGACACCATCACGCTCATCCACACCGCGCGGAACCGGCGGGGATTCGCCCTGGGGGCGCTCACCGCCGCGGAATGGGTGAGGGGAAAACAGGGATGCTACACGATGCGCGACGTGATTCTCCCGTGAGACGCGGCGCCGCATCGGGGAAGGAACGCACCGTGTCAAAGACCGCCGGAGGCGCACGCAGCCTCCTCTTTCGGGGAACCGCCACCGCCCTCGTCACTCCCTTCACGGCCGAGGGGGGGGTGGACGAAACCGCGCTCCGCTCGCTCGTGGAGCGCCAGATCCGGGAAAGGGTGGAGGCCCTGGTGCCGGTCGGGAGCACGGGGGAGGGTGCCACCCTGACGGAGAACGAACAGGCGCGCGTGATCGAATGCGTGGTGGACCAGACCAAGGGCCGGATACCGGTGATCGCAGGGGCAAGCAGCAACTCCACGGCCAAGGCCGCAGCCCTGGCCCGCCGGGCCCGCCAGGCGGGGGCCGATGCCATCCTGACGGTGGCCCCCTTCTACAACAAGCCCACGCAGGAGGGCATGGTGCGCCACTTCCGGGCGGTGGCGGAGGCGGCGGAGATCCCGGTGGTCCTCTACAATGTTCCGGGACGGACGTCCTCCAACATCGAGGCGGGCACCGCCATCCGGCTGGCCGAGGAGGTCCCCGCCATCGCCGGCATCAAGGAGGCCTCGGCGAACATGGCCCAGATCATGGAGATTCTCAGGCGACGCCCGGAGGGATTCGGGGTGTGGTCCGGAGACGACAACCTCGCCCTCCCCCTGATTGCCCTGGGAGCGGACGGGGTGATCTCGGTGGTGTCGAACGAGATCCCCGGGGCCTTTTCCGACATGGTCCGCCACGCCCTGAAAGGGAAGACGGAGAAGGCACGCGTACTCCACTACCGGCTCCTCGGGCTGATGCAGGCCAACTTCGTGGAATCCAACCCCATTCCGGTCAAGGCGGCCCTGGCCATGATGGACCTGATCCAGGAGCACTGCCGCCTCCCCCTGGTGCCTCTCAGCGACGGAGCCCGGCCCGCCCTGCGGGAAGCCCTGGAAGAGCTGGACCTGATTCCCTGACCCCCATGTCCCTCCCGCAACGGATCGAAGAGCTCTCGAGCGCCGACCCCTCCCGGCTGGACACGCGCCGGGCCCGGGAGGTCTTTGCGGAGCTTCTGGAGGAGCTGGCAGCCGGGCGGGTGCGCGCAGCCCGGTGTACGGACGGGATCTGGAAGGCCAACACATGGGTCAAGAAGGGGATTCTGCTGGGCTTCCGGATCGGGGTGCTGGCGGAGGCCGCCCCCGGATCCCCCTTCCCCTTCTTCGACCGTGACACGATGGCCCTGAAGCCCCTGGGGCGGGAGGACGGGGTCCGGCTTGTGCCCGGGGGGTCCGCCGTCCGGCACGGGGCGTATCTGGCCCCCGGCGTGGTGTGTATGCCCCCCATGTACATCAACATCGGCGCCTACGTGGACCGGGACACCATGGTGGATTCCCATGCCCTGGTGGGCTCGTGCGCGCAAATCGGGAAGCGGGTCCACCTGAGCGCCGGAGCGCAGGTGGGGGGGGTTCTGGAGCCCCCGGGGGCGCTCCCCGTGATCGTGGAGGACGAGGTGTTCGTGGGGGGATTGTGCGGCATCTTCGAGGGCACGGTCGTCCGGCGCCGGGCCGTGCTGGCGGCGGGAACCGTGCTCAGCGGAGGATCCGTGGTGCACGATACGGTGCGCCGCCTCGTGTACCGCCGGGAGGGGGACCGTCCCCTGGAAATCCCGGAGGGAGCGGTGGTGGTGCCGGGAAGCAGGCCGGCGCGGGACGACTGGGGCCGCGCATGCGGGCTCCAGGTGGCTTCCCCCGTCATCCTGAAGTACCGCGACGAACGGACGGATGCGTCCACAACCCTGGAGGAGATGCTCCGATGAAGCCGCAGAAGATCCTGGTGGTGGGCAGCAACGGGCTCCTCGGACAGAAACTGACCGAGATCCTTCTGCGGGGCTCGGCCTATCGGATCCTGCTGGCCTCCCAGGAACCCGCGTCCCTCCAGGGAACCGTCACCGCCGACTATGCGACCCTGGACATCACGGTGCGGAAGGATGTCCGCCGGACGGTGTGGGATTTTGAACCGGACGTCATCATCAACGCCGCCGCCATGACCAATGTGGATGCCTGCGAACAGGAGCGGGAGCTGGCCTGGAAGGTGAACGTGGCGGGGGTGGAGCACCTGATCGAGGCGGCCCGGAAGATCCGGGCGCGGCTGGTGCACATCTCCACCGACTACGTCTTTGACGGAAAGGCGGGGCCCTATACGGAGGAGGACCGGCCGGAACCCCTCAACTACTACGGGAAGACAAAGCTGGCGAGCGAAAACGCCCTCCGCTCCTCGGACATGGACTACGTCCTGTTCCGCACCATGGTCCTCTACGGGTACGCCCCGGGAGCCAGGAGCAACTTCGCCCTGTGGCTGATCGAGAACCTGGACAAAAAGCGCCCCGTCCGGGTGGTGGACGACCAGATGGGAAACCCCACCCTGGCGGACGATCTGGCCTACGCCGTCGTCGCCGCCATGGAGCTGGGCAGGACCGGACTGTACAATGTGGCCGGGCGGGAGATCGTCAGCCGGCACGCCTTCGCCCTCACCCTGGCGGAGGTGTTCGGCTTCGATCCCGGACTCGTGACGCCCACCAAGACGGCCGAGCTGAACCAGCCCGCCCTCCGCCCCCTGCTCTCGGGACTGGTGACCCTGAAGGCCGAGACGGAGCTCGGCCTGAAACCCTCCACCGTCGAGGAGGGTCTCCGGGTGCTGAAGAATCAGCTCCACCGGACGATGCCCCGGGCCGCGGACAGACCGCCGGCGCCCTCGTTCACACCGCGCAGAAACCACTGAAGGACCATGCATGCTTGACCTTCGCCTTATCCGCGAGCAGCCCGCCGCGGTCCGGGAGGGAATCGCCCGCAAGGGGGAGGACCCCGGACTCGTGGACCGGGTGCTTGCGCTGGATGGAGAACACCGGGCGCTCCTCCAGAAGACCGAAGCCCTGAAGAGCAGGCGCAACGCCGCCTCCGCGGAGGTGGCCCGGAGAAAGACATCCGGCCTGGACGCGGAGCCGCTCATCGCCGAAACAAAGCGCGCAGGAGCGGAGATCAAAACCCTGGAGGAAGACCTGGCCGCGGCGGAAGAGCGCCTGCGTGATCTCCTCCTCCAGCTCCCCAACCTCCCCCACCCCTCCGTTCCCGGGGGCCGCACAAGCGCGGAGAATTGCGTGATTGCAGAGCAGGGCGGGCAGACGGAGGCGGACTTCCCGCTCCGCCCCCACTGGGAGCTGGCGGAGAAGCTGGGCATCATCGATTTTGCGCGTGGGACCAAGATCACGGGGGCGGGCTTCCCCGTGTATGTGGGCAGGGGGGCGCAGCTGGAGCGGGCCCTCATCAACTTCTTCCTGGACGAAGCGGGAGAGGCGGGCTTCACCGAGATGTTTCCCCCCCTGGTGGTGAACGCCGCCAGCGCAACGGGAACGGGGCAGCTCCCCGACAAGGAGGACCAGATGTACGTCGCCTCCCGGGACGATTTCTATCTGGTGCCGACCGCCGAGGTGCCCGTCACCAACTACTTCCGGGACGAGATCCTGCCCGAACAGCGCCTCCCGGTCCGCTTCTGCTCCTACACACCCTGCTTCCGCCGTGAAGCGGGGTCTTACGGAAAGGAGGTGCGGGGACTCAACCGGGTGCACCAGTTCAACAAGGTGGAGCTGGTCGCGTTTGTGCATCCCGCCTCCTCGTACGACGAGCTGGAGTCGCTCCGGGAGAACGCCGAGCGCCTGCTCCGGAAACTGGGGCTCCGGTATCATGTCCTTTTGATGTGCGCGGGGGACCTGGGCTTCACGCAGGCAAAGAAGTACGACCTGGAGGTCTGGGCCCCCGGCCAGCAGCGCTGGCTGGAGGTTTCCTCGATCAGCAACTTCGAGTCCTTCCAGGCCCGCAGGATGAACATCCGCTTCCGTCCCGAGAAGGGGGGGAAGCCGGAGATCCTCCACACGCTCAACGGCTCCGCGCTGGCCCTGCCGCGGGTGGTGGCCGCCCTGCTGGAACACTACCAGACCCCCGAAGGCAAGGTGACGGTGCCCCGGGTTCTCCACCGGTACACCGGCTTCCAGATCATCGGCTGAGGGAACGCACGGGGGAATGAAGTCTCTATTGCGCCTCCGCCCGTATCTGGCGCGCCACCGCCGGACGCTCCTCTGGGGTCTTCTGGCGGTCACGGGCAGCAACCTCTTCACGGTTGTCCTTCCCCTGTTTGTGGGAAACGCAGTGGATGCGCTCCGGGAAACCCTCTCGGGGGAGGGCCTCCGGCGGGGGGAGATGCTGCAGTGGGGAGCTCTGGTGGTCGCCTTCTCCCTCGCGGGGGGGGTGTTCACATTCCTGACGCGGCAGACAATCATCGTGGCCTCCCGCCGCATCGAGTACGATCTGCGGAACGACTTCCTCCGGCACATCCAGAAGCTCTCCCTTTCCTGGTTCCAGCGCGCCTCCACGGGAGACCTGATGGCCCACGCCACCAACGACATCGGCGCCGTGCGGAACTGCGTGGGCCCCGGCATCATGTACCCCGCCGACACCCTCATGACGTTCGTGATGGCCCTGGCCATCATGCTCAACCGGGACTGGGAACTCACGCTGCTGGCCCTGCTCCCCCTTCCCTTCGTCTCCGCCGCCGTCTATGTGCTCGGCCGGAAGGTGCATGCGCGGTTCGAGGAGCGCCAGGAGCAGTACGCCCGGCTGACCGTCCGCGCGCAGGAGAGCCTGTCGGGAATCCGCGTGGTCAAGGCCTACGTCCGGGAGGCATACGAAACGGGCCTCTTCCGACAGATGAGCCGGGAATACCTGAACAAGAACCTGGTGCTGGCGCGCGTGCAGTCGCTCATGTGGCCGCTGATGTTTCTGCTCGTGGGATGCTCCCTGGTCATCACCCTCTGGGAGGGGGGCCTGCGCGTCATGGAAGGCCGCATCTCGATCGGGATGCTGACCGCTTTCTTCGGCTACCTGATGATGCTCATCTGGCCGGTGATCGCCTTCGGGTGGGTCATCAACCTCCTCCAGCAGGGGGCCGCCTCCATGGGACGCCTGACGCGCATCCTGGACACCGAGCCCGAGATCCGGGACTCGGAGCTCACCTCGGCGCGCATCACCTCGCTGGAGGGGGCAATCGAGTTCCGGAACGTGGGCTTCCGGCACCCCGGGGCCCCTTCCTTCGCCCTCCGGGACATCAGCTTCCGCCTGGAAGCGGGCAGCACCGCCGCCATCGTGGGATACACGGGATCGGGGAAAACCACCCTCGTGAACCTCATCCCCCGCCTGGCCGACGCCACCGAGGGGGAGATATTCCTGGACGGAACGGACATCCGGCACATCCCCCTTGCGGTGCTCCGCTCCGCCGTGGGATGCGTGCCGCAGGAAACCTTTCTCTTTTCAGACACGATCGCCGAGAACATCTCCTACGGAGCGGACGACGCAAGCGGGGGGGAAATACGCGCGGCGGCCGAGGCCGCCCACATGGCCCAGGACGTGCGGGACTTCCCGAAGGGGTACGACACGCTCCTGGGAGAGCGGGGCATCACGCTCTCGGGGGGACAGAAACAGCGGACCAGCATTGCGCGCGCCCTTCTGCGCAACCCGCGGATCCTGATCCTGGACGACGCCCTCTCGAGCGTGGACACCGACACCGAAGATCGCATTCTGGAACAGCTGCGGCACATCATGCGCCAGCGCACCAGCATCATCATCAGCCACCGGATCTCCACCGTCCGGGAGGCGGACATCATTCTGGTGCTGCACGAGGGGCGGCTGGCGGAGAGGGGGACACACGCGGAGCTGGTGGCGCGCGGGGGCATCTACGCGGATCTTCACCGCAAACAGCTTCTGGAGGAGGAGCTGGACCGGCTCTGAGCCCATGCAGGAAGAGGAAATACTCGGAAAGGCATACGACGCCCGCCTCATGCGGCGGCTCCTGAAGTCGCTCCGCCCCTACCGGGCGCAGGTGGCCCTGGGGGTGTTGTTGAGCATCCTGGTGTCGGCCATGGAAGCGGTGCGCCCCCTCTTCGTGAAGGTGGCCGTGGACGACAACATCCTGGGGAATGACCGGGAGGGACTTCTGGGGACGGCCCTCCTGTTCCTGGCCATCCTTGTCCTGCGCGGGGCCGTCCAGTACCTGAACGCCTACCTGACCCAGTGGGTGGGGCAGAAGACGATCTTCGACCTCCGGATGGAGGTGTTTGAGCATCTGCAGAGACTGAGCCTCCGTTTCTACGATAGGAACCCCATCGGGCGGCTGATCACCCGGGTGACCAACGACATCGAGGTCCTGAACGAGATGTTCTCCTCGGGGATCGTCATGGTGTTCAGCGACGTGTTCACGATTGCGGGCATCCTCTTCTTCATGTTCACCCTGGACTGGCGCCTGGCTTTGATTTCGCTGAGCGTCCTCCCCCTCCTGTTCTACGCGACATTCCTGTTCCGCCGCAAGGCGCGGGATGCCTACCGGCAGGTCCGCCTCCAGCTTGCCCGCATCAACACCTTCATGCAGGAGCACATCACGGGCATGCTGGTGGACCAGGTGTTCCACCGGGAGGAGAAGACGGCCGCGCAGTTCGCGTCGATCAACGCCGCGCACCGGGACGCGAACATCCGCTCCATCTTCTCCTACGCGCTCTTCTACCCCGGGGTGGACCTGATTGGAGCCGTGGCCGTGGGACTCCTCCTCTGGTACGCCGGATGGGAGGCGGCGGGCACGGGGCTGAGCGTGGGAACCGTGATGGCGTTCCTGCAGTTCAACGAGATGTTCTGGCGCCCCATCCGGGACCTCTCCGAGAAGTACAACATCATGCAGACCGCCATGGCTTCTTCGGAGAGGGTCTTCACGCTGCTGGACGACCGGAGCATCATTCCGGATCCCCCCTCCCCCGAGCCGTTCGATGCGCCGCGCGGCACCATCGAGTTCCGCGATGTCTGGTTCGCCTACAACCCCGAGCCCGGCCCGGACGGATCCGTGGACTGGATTCTGAAAGACGTCTCGTTTACGATCGGCGCCGGCGAAACGGCGGCTTTCGTCGGACACACCGGGGCGGGAAAGACCACGATCGTCAGCCTGCTGACCCGTTTCTACGACGTCCAGCGGGGGGCCATCCTCATCGACGGCATCGACATCCGCCGGATCCGGGCGGAGGACCTCCGCAGGCACATTGCCGTGGTGCTCCAGGACGTCTTCCTGTTCTCGGGCACGATCGGGGGAAACATCGGGCTGGGAGATCCGCATGTATCCGGGGACCGGATCCGGGCCGCCGCCCGGGTGGTGGGAGCCCACCGGTTCATCGAGCGGCTCCCCCTCCAGTACGCCGAGGAGGTGAGGGAGCGGGGCGCCACGCTCTCGGTGGGGCAGAAACAACTCATCTCCTTCGCACGGGCGCTCGCCTTCCATCCCCGCATCCTGGTGCTGGACGAGGCCACATCCAGCGTGGACACGGAAACGGAAGTCCTGATCCAGGGGGCCATCCGGAAGCTGCTGCAGGGGAGAACCTCCATCGTCATCGCGCACCGGCTCTCCACCATCCAGAGCGCCCATCGCATCATCGTGATGCACAAAGGGGAGCTGCGGGAGACGGGGACCCACCAGTCCCTGCTCGCCCAGGGGGGCATCTACGCGCGCCTGTATCAGCTTCAGTACAAGGATCAGGAACAGCGGCGGGTCGGCTGAGGGCGCCGCCGTCTTCTTGCTTTTCCCCGCTCGAAGAACTACGTTGTTCCCGCCATGGAGCTTCCCGTCAGAGAGCACGTTCCCCTGGCCCCCCTCACCACCATCGCCCTGGGGGGCACGGCCCGCTACCTGCTCCGCTGCGATTCCACGGCGGTGCTGCGGGAAGGCCTGGCCTACGCCCGCCGCCGGGGGCTCCCCTCCCTGATCCTGGGGGGGGGAAGCAACATCCTGTTCGGAGACGGGGAGTACCCGGGGCTTGTGCTGCAGATGGCCATCCGGGGAATCAAAAAGGAAGAGACGGGACGCACGGCGGCTCTCCGGGCGGCCGCCGGGGAGAATTGGGACCCGCTGGTCCGGACGGCCGTGGAGGAGGGCCTGGCGGGGCTGGAATGCCTCTCGGGGATACCGGGCCTGGCGGGCGCCACCCCCATTCAGAACGTGGGGGCGTACGGACAGGAGGTGTCGGATACGATCGCCTCGGTGGAGGTTCTGGACAGAAAGACCCTGGAGGGGCGCGTGCTGGGGGCGCGGGAGTGCCGGTTCGGATACCGCAGCAGCACCTTCAAGGAGGAGGACGCCGGGCGCTTCGCCGTCACGGCCGTGACATTCCGGCTCGAGCGCGGCGGCCCATCACCCATCCGCTACCCCGAGCTGGCGGCAGCCCTGGAGGCGCGCGGCACGGCGGCGCATGCCGACCTGCGCACCGTGCGCGAAACGGTGCTGGAGCTCCGGCGGGCCAAGTCCATGCTGGAGGACCCGGAGGATCCCCACGCCCGCTCCCTGGGATCGTTCTTTCTGAACCCCGTTCTCTCCCGCGGGGAGCTCGCCGCCCTTGAGGAGAGGTCGAAACAGCAGGGCATTTCCGCGCCGGTCCCCTCCTTCGCCGCTTCAGGAGGGGTGAAGGTGCCCGCCGCCTGGCTGGTGGAGCATGCGGGATTCCCGAAAGGAACCCGGAGGGAAGGCGCAGGGGTCTCGGCGCGCCACGCGCTGGCCCTGGTGAACTACGGCACCACGTCGGCGGGCCTCCTGCGCCTGGCGGAGGAGATAGAGACTGCGGTGCGGGAGAGATTCGACATCACCCTCGTGCGGGAGCCGGTCATCATTGGGGGCGGACAGGACCAGGGATGAGCGGCGCAATCCAGGCGGTCATCTTCGACTACGGGAACGTGGTCAGCAGGTTCGACCTGGAGCTTTTGGTGGATGGGCTGCGTGCGGCATCCTCCCTGGACCGGGCCTCCCTGCGGCGGGCCGTCCGGGAATCAGGGGAGCTGGCGCGGAGCTACGAAGCGGGCCGGATCACCACCGCCGCGTTCGCCTCGGCGTTCGCACTCCGGTGCGGCTTCCAGGGGGGAGAAGACCGGCTGCGGGAGGCCTACACCCGCATCTTCACCCCCATCCCCGAGACCCTGGAGCTCATAGGGAAACTCCGCCCGCGGTACCGGCTGGGGCTTCTTTCCAACACCAGCCCCTGGCACTTCGAACATGAGATCCGGCTCTCCCCCGCCTTCCCCTTCTTCGAGGCGGTCACCCTCTCCTTCCAGGCGGGAGCCCTGAAGCCCGATCGGGCCATCTACCTGGACGCCCTCCGCCGGCTGAACCTCCCCCCGGAGCGCTGTGCGTACATAGACGACATCCGGGAGAATGCCGAGGCCGCTGCGGCCCTGGGCATGCGCGGTATCCACTACCGGGACCCCGAAACGCTGGCGGCATCACTCCGTTCGGCGGGCGTCCTTGTGTAGGGACCGCCCCGCCGCCCTTGCCCCTCAGGGGTGATTTGGAGATATTCCCCCATGACGCGCCTTGCAGAGGTGGCTCTCCCCGCCGGTGTGGAGAAGACCTTCACCTATCTGGTGCCCCCGGAAATGGAGGAGGCGGCGGTCCCGGGCGCCCGCGTGCTGGTCCCCTTCGGGAAGGTGTACCGCACCGGGGTGGTGGTGGACCTGCCCGGTTCCACGCAGGTCTCTCCCCTGCGAGCCCTGAGAGATGTTCTGGACCCATCCCCGGTCCTCAGTGACGACCTTCTCCGGCTCTGCCGCTGGATGGCGGAGTACTACATGGCGCCCATGGGGGAGGTGGTCAAGGCAGCCCTTCCCCAGGGATTCATGCTCCGGAGCAGGCGCCTGGTCCGCCTCCGGGAGTATCCTCCGGGGGAGGCGGCCCCCTCCTGCGAGGCACGCGGGGCGGCCGAGGTTCTGGCACAGCTCAGAAGGAAGCGGGGCGAGGCCTATGCAGAAGACCTGGCGGAAGCCGCAGGGGTGAAGAGCATTTTTCACCTCCTCCACCGTATGGAGAAATCGGGGCTCATCCGGACGGAGGAGGTGATGCCGCCCTCGCCCGGGGAGCAGAGGGGGCGTCTCGTGGTCATGTTAGGGGAGGGGTCGGGGGTCCGGACGGGGCGGCTCCTGGAGCAGATCCCCCTCCGGAAGAAGGCATTGCGCCGGCTGCTTGCGGCGGCCGTGGATGCAGCCGAAGGGGGCGCTGCAATCATGGAGGCCGCGGATCTGAGCGCCCGGGCGGGAACGTCGGCCGCGGTGCTGAGAGAGGCGGCGGCGGCAGGCCTCCTCAGAACCGAGCGCCGCCCCCCCGATGTGCAGGCCGCCTACGGCACGGAGGAACAGACCCGGTTGATCCGGCTGAACGAGGAGCAACAGAAGGCCCTTCTTCCCGTGACGGCCTCCCTCCAGGCGGGATCCCACACGACGGTGCTCCTCCACGGAGTCACGGGAAGCGGAAAGACCCAGGTGTACATCGAGGCCATCAGGGTCTGCCTGCATCTGGGGAAGGGGGCCGTGGTGCTCGTGCCCGAGATTGCACTGACGCCCCAGACCGTGCGGAGATTCCGGAGCCACTTCGGAGACCTCGTGGCGGTGGTCCACAGCCGCATGCCGGGGCGTGAACGGCAGCGGGTCTGGCGGCGCGCCCTGGCCGGGGAGTGTTCCGTCGTCATCGGCCCCCGCTCGGCGGTCTTCGCCCCCGTCCGCAGGCCCGGCCTGATCGTGGTGGACGAAGAACACGACGCCTCCTACAAGCAGCAGGACGCCCGGCCCCGGTACCATGCGCGGGACGCCGCCGTTGTGAGGGGGTTCCTGGCCGGAGCCACCGTTCTTCTGGGAAGCGCCACCCCCTCCATCGAATCCTACTTCAACGCTCTCTCGGGGAAGTACCGGCTTGCCCGGATGCCCCGCCGGGTGGACGAGATACAGCTCCCACCGGTGCGCATCATCAACATGGCGGATGAGAGGCGGAGGGAGTACGCCGAGCGGCGGGATGCCCTTCCGATGGAAGCGCGCGCGGAACTCCGGAGGTTCCGGCAGTCGTCCCTCTCCCTCCCCCTCCGGGAGGCCATCGGAGAGCGGCTGGCCCGGGGCGAGCTCATCATCCTGCTCCAGAACCGGCGCGGGTTCGCCCCCTTTGTGGAGTGCTCCGCGTGCGGCTATGCGGAGAGGTGCGACCGGTGCAGCATCTCCCTGACATGGCATGCGGTCCGGAGCCACCTGCGGTGCCACTACTGCGGCCTCACCCGCCGGCCGCACGATGTGTGCCCCGCCTGCGGGGGTCCGTCCCTGGAGCTCCGCGGGGCGGGAACCCAGCGGGTGGAACAGGAGCTGCGGGAGGTGTTCCCCTCCATCCGGGTCCTCCGGATGGACATGGACACCACTTCCGAGCGGGGGGCTCACGAGAGGATCCTGGAAGCCTTCGGGAGCGGGGAGGCCGACGTCCTCCTGGGGACCCAGATGGTGGCCAAGGGTCTGGACTTTCCCCGGGTAACCCTGGTGGGCGTGGTGTCGGCGGACACGCAGATGCTGCTCCCGGATTTCCGATCCTCCGAGCGCACGTTCCAGCTCCTCACCCAGGTCGCAGGACGCGCCGGGCGGAGCACGCTCCGGGGGGAGGTGCTCATCCAGACCCACCAGCCGGACCACTACACCCTGGAGCATGTGCGGGACCACGACTACCGCGCGTTCTACGAGGCGGAGATCGAGCCGCGGCGGGACCTCGGGTATCCCCCCTTCACACGTCTGGTGCTTGTGGAAACCAGTGGAATCCGGGAGCAGGAGGTCCAGAAGGAAGCGGAGGCATTTGCGGCGCGGCTCGCCGGGGGGGCATGCGTGGTCCTGGGGCCGGCTCCCGCTGCTGTCAGCAGGATCAGAAACCAGTACCGCTGGCACACCATGCTCAAGAGCTCCCGGGAGGGGGATCCCTCCGGATCCCGCATGCGCGCCGCCATCCGGAAGGCACTGGCCGCCGGGGGAGGGGAAGCTCGCGGGGTCCGCATCAGCGTGGACGTGGACCCCGCGGGCCTGATGTAGGACCATCAGGCCAGGAGCACGGCGCTTCCGGCAATCCGGCTCTCCTTCAGAAGGCGGAGCCCCTGGTTCGCATCCTCCAGAGGAAGGGTCTCCACCCGGGTGCGGATGGAAGCCGCCTCCGCCAGCTCCAGCATCGACCGCACATCGGCGCGCGTGCTGTTGGCGACGCTCCGGATGCTCCTCTCATGGTAGAGCAAACGGTACTCCAGGGGAGGGATGGGGGTCATGTGGATGCCGGCCAGTGCGAGCGCGGCGCCCCTGTTCATGACCGAGAGAGCCGCGCGCACCAGATCGCCCGAAGGGGCGAAGATCACCGCCGCATCCAGGAGCTCGGGAGGCGGGTCCTGGGCTCCCCCCGCCCAGGCGGCTCCCAGGGAGAGGGCAAGCTCCCGATGGAGCGTGCTCCGCGTGAAGACAAAGACGCGGCACCTCCAGTGGAGCAGGATCTGGAGCGCGATGTGCGCCGAGGCCCCGAACCCGTACAGTCCCATGACGCCCCCGGGCTCGATGCCGCTCAGGCGCAGGGCCCGGAGCCCGATGACGCCTCCGCAGAGAAGGGGTGCCGCCTGGGCGTCCGAGCCGCAGGAGGGAGGAAGAGGGTAGGCCGCATCCTCCCCCGCCACCACATACTCCGCATAGCCCCCGTCCACATCGCACCCCGTGAAGAGGGCCTTCCCGCAGAGGTTCTCCCTCCCCGCGCGGCAGAAGGAACACGCCCCGCAGGCGGAGAAGAGCCAGGGGACTCCCACCCTCTCCCCCACGGCGAGTCCCCGCACCCCGGGGCCCGCGCTTTCCACGATCCCCACAATCTGATGGCCGGGAATCAGGGGGAGCTTCCCTGCGGGAATGTCCCCTTCCGCAAGGTGCAGATCGGTGCGGCAGACCCCGCAGGCCCGGACCCGGATGCGCACCTCCCGGGGACCCGGCACAGGCGGGGGGATCTCCTCCAGCCGGAGCGGGCGCTGCTCCGCGCGCCCCGGGTGGTGGAGCCGGAGCGCTTTCACCGGGAGGCCTCCTCGGTCTCTTCCAGCGGGAGGATGGGGAGAGGCCTCCCGTTGTGCTCCAGTCGGAGCAGGAGGTGGCGGAGGGGAAGCTCTCCCGCCGACAGGGACGGAATGCCGGGCACCAGGCGGGAGAGATCCAGGAGTCCGGGGGAGGGGAACTCCACAACGGTATACTCCTCCCCCGGGCCGATGCCCCCGAGGGATCGGGCAGTCTCCAGGGCGTCCTCCAGTCCCCCCAGTAGGTCCACAAGGCCCCGTTCCCGCGCATCGGCCCCCGACCAGACCCGCCCCTGGGCATGGCGCTCCACGGAATCCGGGTGCATGCGGCGGCCCGCAGCCACCTTGGTTACGAATTCCCCGTACATTTCGCGGATGAGCCTCTCTGCGGCCAGCTTCTCCTCCACCGTCAGGTTGCGGTCGGGCAGCCCCACCCCGAGAAGGGGGAGGGTAAACCCGAAGCCCAGATCGGCATGGCGGCCCACCTTCACCAGGTCGGTGGACATCCCCAGCTTCTCCTTCAGGTCCCGGTTGTAGAGCCATCCCGCAATCACCCCGATGGAGCCGGTGATGGTGCCGGGAGTTGCCACGATCGTGTCGGCGTACATGGAGAGCCAGTACCCTCCCGAAGCCGCCACCTGCCCCTGCGAGACCACCACCGGCTTCTCCTTGCGCGCCTTCCGGAGGGCTTCGGCCACGTAGTCGGCGGCCAGGGCGTCGCCCCCGGGGGAATCCACGCGGAGCACGATAGCCCGGATGCGGCTGTCGGAGGCCGCCGCCTCCACCTCCCGCGCCAGGCTGCGCGCATTGATTCCCTCGTCCATGGCGCAGACACCCAGCGCATAGATGAGGGCAATGCGCGGGGGCTCCCCCCAGGGGGCATCCCGGGGAAGACGGTTCGGGCCCAGAGAGCCGGTCCCGATGATGCGGGGTTCCCCGCCGTGGATACGCTCCAGAACGGCGCGCATATCCTGCCATCGTGCCAGGGTGTCCACCAGATCCAGCGCGCGGGCGCGTGCGGCGTTCAGCAAGGGCTCCTCGTTCACGATCCGCTCGAAGACGGCGGGTGTCATGCCCCGGGAGGTGCAGATGTCCGAGGAGGCGATCCGGAAGAACTCCTCCACAAGGCGCGTCCGCTGCTCCCGGTCCGCCTCCGACATCTTCTCCCGCGCCAGGTTTTCGTTGGCGGATTTGTACGCGAAGTACCGCAGCTCCTCGAACCCGATCCCGGCTTTCTCCAGGGTTCCCTTCAGGAAGGTCCTCCCCATGGCGTATCCTTCCACCGTCAGGATGCCCAGGGGATCCATCACAATACAGTCCGCCGCGGAGGCGAGGTGGTACTCGTCCATGCCGGCCCGGTCCAGGAAGACCACCGCCTTCTTCCCGCTCTCCCGGAGATCTGTGAGCTTCCGGCGGAGTTCCCACAGCATGGCGCGCGAGGCCCTCATGCCCGAGATCCCGAGGGCCACGCCGGCCACGGAGGGTTCCCGCGCCGCGTGCTCCAGGCCCCGCACGAGCTCCAGGAGAGTGCGGGAATCGTCAAACAGAAGATACCGCCTGTACCGCACATCCCCGTTCAGGTCCAGGGCCAGGTACGAGTCCGGACCCCGCAGGGCATCGGGCAGGTTCCTGTCGTAGGATCCCACGCGGATTCCGTAGGTGGAGGAGACCCGGCGCGCATCTCTGTCGAAGCCCGCATGGGAAGAAAAGCCCGCATGAGCCAGACTGAATCCCAGCCCCACCGAAAAGGACCTGTTGTGGAAGTACCTTCCCGTGAGGCGGATTCCCGGGAGGGGTTCGGCTACCAGGCCCCCGCTCCAGAGCCCCTCGGCAAGCGTGCTCCCACGGGCAAGGGCATAGTCCCCGAAGAGGGTGACGAGTTCGGTCCCGAGAGGGCGGATGCCCACATCCAGCACCGCTTCCTTCTCCGATCCCGAGGAGGCAACCGTGCCCACCGCTCCCACGGAGATGCGGGGATCAGGCCGGAACAGCAGACCCACCGTCCAGGAGCCCGTCCGGCCGAAGGCGGAGCGGTCTCCCGAGGCCCAGCCCCAGGAAACACCCCCGGCGAGGGAGCCGGTCCCCCACCCCGAGCCGAGCCGGTAGTCCGTCACCCGGGCGGCGGGGGTTGCGCTCCGCACCGCCCCGAAGGAGAGATGCGGAAGCGCGGCAAACACGCCCCAGCGGTCGGAGGAGGAGCCCGACGGGGGAGCATTCCAGATGAACGCCGCATCCGGCGCGCGCATGAGCGCGAGCAGGGCGGGGTTGTCGTAGCCGTAGAGGCCGAAGCGGAGCGCCCCGGGGGAGGCCGGAGACAGGTCCGCGTGCGAATGGTAGGAGGGAAAGGAGCCCTGTGCGGATGCGACGGGGCCGCACAGAAGCAGGAGCGCAGTCAGGACTGTTCGCATGGGTACTCCTCTGTCACGGAACGGATGCGTATCAGGGAAACTTATCAATGAGGGGGAACGAAAGCAACCGGCGCACTTGCTTCCCGGGGGGAGATTCGGCACATTTTGCAATTCAAACGGCGGAGAAGGAGGAATCCGGATGCACACACGAGAGCTCGGCCGCGGCGGGCCGCTCTGTTCGGAGATCGGCTTCGGGGCATGGGCCATCGGGGGCCCGTGGAGGTACGGCTGGGGGAAGACCGATGACGCCGTTTCCGAGGCGGCGATCCGGCGGGCCCTGGAGGAGGGCGTCAACTGGATCGATACCGCCGCGGTGTACGGTCTGGGCCGCTCCGAGGAGGTTGTGGGAAGAGCCGTCCGGGGACTGAGGGATCGGGTGTTCATCGCCACCAAGTGCGGCCAGATCTGGGATGCGGCGGGG
Organism: Bacteroidota bacterium; assembly: GCA_049587715.1. Taxonomy (GTDB): domain Bacteria; phylum Bacteroidota; class Ignavibacteria; order UBA10030; family UBA6906; genus JBAVEL01. The sequence continues at coordinate 24,972 of JBAVEL010000100.1, read as the reverse complement.
AATGTGCGGACCCATGCGGGAGCCGGAAGCATCCGCGCGGAAATGGAGGCCTCCCTGCGGAGACTCGGAACGGAGTACGTGGATCTCTACCAGATCCACTGGCCCGACCGGGAGACCCCCGTGGAGGAGTCCTGGACCGAGATGGCGCGCCTCCGGGCGGAGGGGAAAACCCGCTTTATCGGCGTCTGCAATTTCGGGGTGGACCTGCTGGAGCGCTGCACACGCATCGAGCGGGTGCAGTCCCTGCAGCCCATCTACAACCTCCTGGAGCGGGGAATCGAGCGTGAGATTCTCCCCTACTGCCGGCGGGAAGGGATCGGGGTGGTAGCCTACAGTCCGATGCAGTCGGGACTCCTGACGGGGAGCTTCGACATGCGTCGTCTCCCCCCGGATGACTGGCGGGTGGCGCTCAGCGAGAAATTCAGGGAGCCCGGGCTCTCCCGCGGCCTTGCCCTGGTGGAGTTCCTGAGGCCGATGGCGGCGCGGTACGGGGTCTCCGTGGGGAGGCTGGCCGTGGCCTGGGTGCTGCACCAGGAGGGCATCACCTCCGCCATCGTGGGGGCGCGCACCCCCCTGCAGGCGGCGGAGAACGCAGCCGCCTCCCAAATCAGGATCCAGTCGCCCGACCTGGAGGCCATGGAGGAATACGTGCGGCGCCGCGGGTAGTCCCCCGAGGGGCTTCGCACCTCTCAACGCAGGGAGAGACTCGCGCCGGATTCCGCGCGCAGGAGGGCCCCTCCCGGGGTCCCCGCCAGCAGCCCTCCCTCGGGACAGCATGCCAGACAGCGGATGGGGACCACGCCGGCACTCCCGTTCACGGGACGCCAGGTGTCCCCCTTGGGCCCCATCATATAGATGCCGGAGGCGGTGCCGGCCAGCATGCGGCCGTCGCTCCCGAGGGCCAGCGAACCGACATTCCGGCTCCCCAACCCCGTGCTGGCACACCGCCAGGTGATGCCCCCGTCGGTGGAAACATACACCCCGCGGCCGTTCGTGCCGGCCGCCAGGCTCCCGTCCCCGCGGATACCCAGAGCCCAGACATCGGCGCCCGTGAGCGCATTCCCGTAGGCGGTCCAGGTGGAGCCGCCGTCCCGCGTGACGAGCACGCCGCTCGATCGGGTCCCGACGAAGATCTCGGAGGGGGACCGGGCTGCAATGCAGTTGATGGCCTCACCCCGGAGCCCCAGCAGGTTCCAGCGGGCCGAGACCCCGTCATAACGGAACATGCCCCCCGAAGCCGTCCCGGCAAGGAGGTTCCCGGTGGGGTCCGATGCAATCGCGACCACCTCATCGTCCTCCAGCCCCTCGCTCAGGGGCTCCCAGGCGGAGGCAAGGGGGTTCCAGACACAGACACCCCCGCCGAACGTACCCGCGACCAGGGTGCCGCCCCCCGAGAGGGCAAAACCCGTCACGTTCGGGCTTTCCAGACCCCTGCCGGCCTTCTCCCATATCCGGCCGCCGTCGCGGGAGAGAAACACGCCGCGCCCGAAGGTGCCGGCGAAGATCCCGACGCCGGGGAAGGCGCGGATACACTCCACGCCCCTTCCGCCGGGGCACTCCTGCTCCTCCCACACGGCATCCCCCGCCTCCGCCCGGCAGAAAAAAAGAAGGCTCGCGACACACATCCAAAGAAACTGCATGGCTTTCATGGTCTCCTCCTCACCCCCTGATTGTGCCTGGGGCCGACCCTGCCCCTCCGACCAGTGCGCCAATCCCCTCCTCCCCTTTGAACGGCCATCCGGAGGAAAAGTTACCGAAAAAAAAAGCCCCGGCTCGGTGGAGCCGGGGCGCGCACGCCTCGCCCGGGAGGGCGTTACTCCTCCCGCTTCTTCTTCTGGTAGGTCCCGAAGACGAAATCCCACACGGGGGAACTCACGCCGTAGTTGGCGCCGGGATCCTGGTAATGGTGGCGCATGTGGTGCTGCTTCAGGGCCAGGGCGACGCGCCCCTTCATGCCGAAGTGATGCGTGGCATAGTGGATCAGGTCGTAGCAGAGGTAGCCGGCCAGAAACCCGGGGAAGAAGGCCCAAACCGGATCGGGCCCCATGAGGGCCGTGAAGAGCGCATAGAACGCCAGCGCCAGAGGGATGCTGACGGCCGGAGGCATGACCAGGCGCAGGGAATCGTTGGGATAATCGTGGTGCACCCCGTGCATCAGGAAGTGGAGTTTCTTCCCCCACGCGCTGGAGGGCTGGTGGTGAAAGACGAACCTGTGGAGCAGGTACTCGGCGAGTGTCCAGGTGAGGACCCCCGAGACGAAGAGGGCCGCCGTTTCCCGGGGACGAAGGACCTCCGAGGCCCTGAAGAGCAGATACACGATCACCGGGACAAACACCGCCACGGGGACCAGGGGATGAACGTGCGTGAACTTCTCCAGGAATTCGCTCTTGAACAGACGGGCGGATTCGTCCTTGTTGGAGACGTAGTTCCTGGGCATGGTTCCTCTCAGCTCATGTGTTGTACGGCGGCCCTGCGGAAAGGGCGGGGAAAAGATACCGAGAATGAGAGGCAGAATCAACGGAGGCGCGATCGGGCTGCGCTGTCCCACCCGAGGACCACCGTCTCGAGGAACACCCGCTTCTCCGACCGGAGACGGTCCATCTCCAGACCCACGAAGGCCTGCGCCTTCTCCTTCGTGGAGACATCGGGAAGGGGAACCTCCGCCGTGCTGCCGTGCCGGGCCAGAACCCTGGCCAGGATCATGCGCGCCTCGCCCGCTTTCTGAATGGAGGCGCCCAGCACCCGGCCCGCTTCCACGGGGGAGTGGAATCCCAGACCGTTGGCGGCGGCTACCCAGTCCCATCGCCACTGGGACTGCCGGAGCAGGCGGAGCACCGGCTCCATCTCAGAGGCGGCCGCCCCCGCGTCCCATGCCGCCTTCGCCTCCACGTGCGCCTTCCAGAGGCCCTCCTCGGCCCGGCGGCGCAGCTCCAGGATCTTGTCCTGCCGGTCGTTGACGTTGCCTCTGAGCGCGGCTTCGCTCTCCCGGTGGCAGACCTGGCAGGAGCCCGCAATGTCGTTCAGCGGGCTCTGTATCCGGTGGTTGGTGAACTTGACCCCCCCTTCGCTCCGGTAGGGCATGTGGCAGTCGGCGCAGGAGACCCCCCGCTCGGCGTGGATTCCCGTCCGGTAGAGCTCATAGTCGGGGTGCTGGGCCTTCAGGATGGGCGCCCGGCTGAGGGCATGCACAAAGTCCGTGTGCTCCACGCCGTCGTAGTACTCCTCCATGGCCTCGGCCGTGAACCCGCGGTCCCAGGGGAACGTGAGGTACTTCTCCTGCTTTCCCCTGAAGTAGTACTCCACATGGCACTGCGCGCAGACAAGGGACCGCATCTCCTGATGGGTGGCCTCCCGGATGTCCCTTCCCCGGCGGGCCAGGGCCTCCACGAGCGCCGGACGTGTGATCCGGAGGTTCAGGGTCGCCGGATCGTGGCAGTCCTGGCACCCGATGTTGTTCACGATCTCCCCGCCCAGGGAATCCCACGGTGCGCGGTAGAAGGACCCCGGCCCCATGAGGTTCATGACCCGGGGAACATCGGTGCTCTTGCAGGACCAGCAGGTTGCCGGCTGCGGCACGCCGGTCCGCAGGGTGCGCCGGATGTCCTCCACGGCGTGGTAGTGCCCGCGCGCCTGGTTGTAGTCGCGGGAGAAGGCGTACCCCGCCCAGAGAATGACGCTGGAGGGGGATTCCTCCAGAAGGTCACGCGAGGCACTTCCCGCATGGCGGCTCCGGAACGAGGTGTCGGCCGTGCTCCGGTAGGTCTCGAACTCCCGGGGGAAGTTCTCTCCCCAGACCTCATTCCGGGGCTCCCATGCGGGGATCGGGCGGACAAGCTGGAACCGGAGAGCCGCCTCGTTGCGGCGCTCCATGATGGAGGAACCGAGGAGGCCGGCCAGGAAGACCGCGGCCAGGGTTCCCCCGAACAGCACCCAGCCCAGAAAGGGCTTCTTCCCGAGGATGTCGGAGACGGTTTTCATTGGTTTTCCTCCTGTTGATCGTGCACCAGCCGGGCATCATCCCCGCGGAGAACCCACCAGGGGAGAACGGGCTCCAGGCGGGGAACGCGCGCATACGGAACCGAAGCCAGGCTGTTCACCCTGCCATGGGGGGTCTCCCGGTGGCATTCCCAGCAGAGCCGCCCTCCGCCGTGCCGGTCGGGGGACCCGCCGGGGGCGGGCGCGGAAACGGCGGAAAGAAGCTCCGTGTGGCAGCGGATGCAGTTCTCCTGGATCACACCGATGCCGGCTTCCTTCACCTGAATCACCTGCGGCTCCAGGCGGAACGTAAACACAAAGGAGTGGCGGGCTCCGTCGGCCGCCTTGAACGCGTAGGTCGCCAGGGGGTTTCCGTGGGGGACGTGGCAATCGTTGCACACGGCCCTCCGGGCGTGGCTTCCCCGTTGCCAGGTGGCGTACTGGGGTGCCATGACGTGACAGTTCATACAGGTCTCGGGCCTGTCGGAGAGATAGGATGCGGCCCTCCCCACGTGCAGGATCACGAGGACAACGCCTCCCAGCGCCCCGAGGGCCACAAGTACGGGAATGCGCCAGACTGCGGGAGGGGCAAGAGCCCGCCAGAGAGAACGGAGCCATCCCGCCACGGTCATCGGGATTTCCTCCCCGCGGATTCCGCCGGGGATTCATGGCGCCGGAGCGCCGTCACCACCAGGTCGGGAGAACGGAGCGGATCGTAATCGTCCCAGAGGACGCTTCCAAAGACCCTGATCGCGCCGAAGCCCGCCTCCTCCAGCTCCGCACACACCCGGGGGGCGTCGGCGGGGAGCAGGGGAACGGACCGGTCGGCATGCTTCAGCACGTCTCCCTCCCGCCAGATGGTCAGGACATGAAAGCGCACAGGGCCGGGGGTGAACTCATACCAGCGGACATAGGTGGTTGTGCCCGAGGCCCGCACGCTCTGGATGTTCTGCCCGAGGGAAATCACGCGGTGGAAGTTCACGCTCTGCACCACCAGCAGTCCGCCCGGGCGGAGAAGCGCCCGGAATGCGGCAAGAGCCTCCCCCCGCGCACCCGGCTCGAGCAGATGGGGAAAGGTGTTCCCCATGCAGAGCACCGCATCCAGGTTGGGGGCGACCCGCCCCGGGAGGGAGGCGAAGTCACTCTGCAGAGTGCGCACGGGAAGGCCCAGAGTCCGGGCCCGCTCATCCAGCCGCTCCAGCATCCCCGCCGAGCAGTCCACGGCGGTCACCTCCACACCCAGGGCCGCCAGCATGAGGGAATGAAACCCCGTGCCGCTCCCGGCATCCAGCGCCCTGCGGATGCCGTAACGCTCCACGAGCGCCGCATAGGAGGAGCGCTCCGTCTTCAGGCGCTCCTCCAGGCACGTCATGGCGTCATAGTCGGGGGCCAGCCCGTCGTAGAAGGAGGCGACCGGGGAGCCCGCATTGCCGGAGGGGTCAGTCATGGGGTCCGTAGCGGGGGACCTCCCCGCGGAAGTGCTGATAGAATGGAGGTGCACGCACCCCGCGCCCGGGAGGCAAGGAGCAGAACCGCCCGGAGGGCGCGCTCACGGCGGTTGCTGAAGAGGAGGCTCACGCTCATGCAGACTCTCTTCTCTGAAGAAACCGGATTTCCCCCCCTCCCGTCAAGAGACAGGAAGGGCCGCGGGGGGCGCCCCGCGGCCCTTCCGGAAGCCGCCCGCACAGGGGCTATTTCTTCTTCCCCCCGGGACCCTGCTCCGCCTTCTGCCGCCGCGCCTCCACGACCGCCATCGCCGTAATGTTCACGATGTCGCTGACCTCGTTCCCCGGCACCAGCAGGTACACCGGCTTCCGGATACCCATCAGGATGGGACCGATGGCCACCGCCCCGCCGATCTTCGCCAGGAGCTTGTAGGCGATGTTGGCGGAAGTCAGATCGGGACAGATGAGCACGTTGGCTCCCCCTTTGAGGGTGCTGAAGGGGTACACCTCCTCGAGGATCTCGGGGACCATGGCCGTGTCCGCCTGCATCTCCCCGTCGATCATGAGATCCGGCGCCCGCTGCTTCACCATCTGGGTGGCCGCCCGCATCTTTTCCGCCAGCGGATGCCGGGTGCTGCCGAAGTTGCTGAAGGAGAGCATGGCGATCCGGGGCTCGACGTTGAACTGGCGCACCTTCTCCGCCGTCAGCAGGGCTATCTCCGCCAGGTCTTCGGCGGTCGGCTCGATGTTCACGGTGGCGTCGGCAATGAAGATCGTCTGGTTCTTGAAGATCAGCATGTAGAGTCCCGCCAGCCGCTTCACGCCCGGCCTCGTCCCCACAATCTGCAGGGCGGGTTTCACGGTGTCGGGGTAATGCTGGGTGAGTCCGGCAATAAGGCCGTCGGCATCACCCTGCTGGACCATCATCAGACCGTAGACCATGTGGGTCCCCATCCGGCGGTCCGCATCCTGGCGTGTGACGCCCTTCCGGCACCGCTGCTCATAGTAGGCCGCCGCATAGCGTTCACGCTCGGCCGCCTTCGAGGGATTCACGAACTCCGCCCCCTCCAGATCCAGCCCCAGCTCCCCGGCCCGCTGCTGCATGTGGGACCGGCTGCCCAGCAGGATGGGCCGGGCGATCTTCTCGTCCAGGATGATCTGCGCGGCGCGCAGGATCTTGTCTTCCCCCCCCTCGGGGAACACGATCCGCCCGGGGGATTCCTGAGCCTTGTGGATGAAGAACCGCATGATCTCCCGCGATTTCCCCAACCGGGCCTCCAGCGCGTCCCGGTAGGACTCCAGGTCCGCCACGGGCGCGCGGGCCACACCCGTCTCCATGGCCGCCCTGGCAACGGCGGTGGCTTCCCAGATGAGCACCCGCGGGTCGAAGGGTTTGGGGATGATGTACTCCTTGCCGAATTCGATCCGCTTGCCGCCGTAGGCCCGGACCACCGAGTCGGGCACATCCTCCTTCGTGAGGGTCGCGAGGGCGCGGGAAGCGGCGATCTTCATCTCGTCGTTGATCGCCTTCGCCCGGACGTCCAGGGCGCCCCGGAAGATGAAGGGGAACCCCAGGACATTGTTGACCTGGTTGGGGAAGTCGGACCGTCCCGTGGCCATGATGATGTCATCCCGCGCGGCGGTGGCTTCGTTGTAGGTGATCTCGGGATCCGGATTGGCCATCGCAAACACGATGGGCCGGTCTGCCATGGAGCGGATCATCTCCCGGGAGACGATGTCCTTGGTGGAGACGCCGCAGAACACGTCGGCTCCCTTCATGGCATCGGCCAGTGTGCGGGCCTCCGTCTCAACCGCAAAGTACTCCTTGTAGGGGTTCATCCCCTCCCTGCGGCCCCGGTACACAACCCCCTTGGTGTCCACCAGAAGCATGTTGGTGCGGCGGACGCCGAGCTTCTCGTACAGCTTGGCGCAGGCGATGCCCGCAGCCCCCGCCCCGCTGAACACCACCCGGACGTCCCCGATCTTCTTCCCCACCAGTTCCAGGGCGTTCACGAGGGCCGCGCCGCTGATGATGGCGGTCCCGTGCTGGTCGTCGTGGAAGACGGGAATGTTCATCGTCTTCTTGAGTGTTTCCTCGATATGGAAGCACTCCGGGGCCTTGATATCCTCCAGGTTGATGCCCCCGAAGGTGGGTTCCAGCATCTGCACCGCCCGGATAATCTCCTCGGGGTCGTGCGAGTTCAGCTCAATGTCGAACACGTCGATGTCGGCAAAGCGCTTGAAGAGGACGCCCTTCCCCTCCATGACCGGTTTGCCTGCCAGGGCTCCGATGTCTCCCAGGCCCAGCACCGCCGTTCCGTTGGACACCACGGCCACCAGGTTCCCCTTGGCGGTGTAGCGGTAGGCGTCTTCCGGGTTCTTCTCGATCTCGCGACAGGGCTCGGCCACGCCGGGTGTATAGGCAAGGGAAAGATCCCGCTGCGTCGCGCACGGTTTGGTGGACACCACCTCGATCTTCCCCTTCCGCCCCTGCTCGTGGTAGTCCAGAGCATCCTGTTTCCGTATCATGGAACTGCTCCTTTCAGCAGTGATTACGTTTTCCCCCGTTTCGTCCGGGCGCGGCATCCCGCGCACAGCTCCGCCAGGGGGTGTTGCCGCAATGTCGCCGGCCCGATGCGCCGGCCGCAGGAAAGACACACACCGAAGGATCCGCCCCCCGCTCTCCGGAAGGCGGCCAGCATGGTCCCCTCCCCCGAACGGACGGCACACACGAAGCCGGCGTGGCCCTTGCACTTCTTGATGTCCTTCATGCAGAAAGCGCAGACGTACCGGTCTCCCTCCTCCTGGGCCTGGTGCGGAGACAGCCGCCCGACGCCGGTCAGGATCCTCCGCAGGGCGGCGGCCCGGGTGCGATCGGCGCGCACGGGGGAAGACCTCCGTTTCACGTCCCGGAAGCCCTACCGGTAGGCATTCAGGGCCTTCATGTAGTTGGCCCGCTCAAAGGCGGCCGGATCGGCCACGGACTTCTGGCTCATGCTGCCCTTCATCTGGCTGAGGGAGGCGTATTCGTGGGAGGTCATCCACTCCCGCATATCCGCCAGGACCCTACCGATGTGGCCCGGCCCCTTTTCCAGCAGGGCGGAGCACATGGTGGTCGCATCCGCCCCCGCCATGACCATCTTCAGCGCATCCTCCGCCGTATGGATGCCGCCGGAGGCGGCCAGGCTCACGGGAACCCTGCCGTGCAGGATGGCGATCCACCGCAGGGGAAGCCGCAGCGCGCGCGAGGTGCTGAGCACCACCCCCGGCCGCACCTCCAGGGCTTCCAGGTCGATGTCCGGCTGGTAGAACCGGTTGAAGAGCACAAGCCCGTTCGCGCCCGCATCCGCCAGCCGGGCGGCCATATGGGCGGGGGCGCTGAAGAAGGGGGAGAGCTTCACGGCCACCGGCACGGTGACCGCCCGCCTGACGGCATGCAGCACCTCCAGGTACCGGTTCTCCACCTCCTCTGCGCCGAGGCCGGGGTCCGTGGGGATGTAGTAGACGTTCAGCTCCAGGGCATCGGCGCCCGCCTGCTGGATCTTCCGCGCGTACTCCACCCACCCGCCGGATGTGACTCCGTTCAGACTTCCAATGACGGGAATCCGGAGCGACTCCTTCGCCTTCCGCACCAGCTCCACGTACTCCTCGGGCCCCAGATTGTAGCTGAGCGCGTCGGGGAAGTAGGTGAGGGACTCCGCGAAGCTCTCCGTCCCGTAGGTCAGGTAGTGATCCAGCTCGGCCGTCTCGTGCTTGATCTGCTCCTCAAAGAGGGAGTACATCACGATGGCCGAAGCACCGGCGTCCTCCAGGCGCTTCATGGAATCGAGCGAGCGGGAAAGGGGGCTGGAGGATGCCACCAGAGGGTTGGAGAGCCGCAGGCCGAGATACGTGGTTGTGAGATCCATGCCGGGTATTCCGTCCAAATAAGGGTGATTGGTTCCGTCGCCGGGCGCGACCCCGGGTGCCTCAGCCCGCCGGGGACCCCTTTCCGTCCGCCCCTCCCGCCATACCCTCGTAGAGCCGCCACCGCCTCTCCACATCCTCCTGCGCCAGGCCCATCAGCCGGCGCGCCCCCTCGGGATCGCTCTTGGTGAGCATCTTGTAGCGCGTTTCCAGGTATGCGTACTCCTCGAACCGGATGCGGGGGGCCTTGCAGTCCAGCCGGAGGGGGTTCTTCCCCTCCGCCGCCAGGCGGGGGTCGTACCGGTAGACGGGCCAGTGCCCGCTCTCCACCGCCATCTTCTGGTTCATGAGTCCCCGGGTCATGTCGATGCCGTGGGCGATGCAGTGGGAATAGGCAATGATCAGGGAGGGACCGTCGTAGGCCTCGGCCTCCACAAAGGCCCGCACGCACTGCTGGTCGTTGTAGCCCATGGCAACCTGGGCCACGTACACGTTGCCGTAGGCCATCGCCATGAGGCCCAGGTCCTTCTTGGCCATGGGCTTGCCTCCGGCCGCAAACTTGGCCACGGCGGAGCGCGGGGTCGCCTTGGACATCTGGCCGCCCGTGTTGGAGTAGACCTCGGTGTCCAGGACCAGGATGTTCACGTTCTTCCCCGAAGCCAGGACATGGTCCAGCCCGCCGTATCCGATGTCGTAGGCCCAGCCGTCGCCTCCCATCACCCAGACGCTCTTCTTCACGAGCATGTCGGCGATGCCGGCGAGGCTCGCGGCCTCGGGAGTGCCGACGGCAGCCAGCTTCCGCCGGAGCAGATCCACACGGACGCGCTGCTCCCGGATGCCCGCCTCCGTGGACTGGTCCGCTCCGAGGAGGGCCGAGACCAGATCCTCCCCCACCTGCGCCGACAGGGCCCGGACCAGCTCCGAGGCCATTTCCCTGTGCTTGTCGATGGTGAGACACATCCCCAGCCCGAACTCGGCGTTGTCCTCGAACAGGGAGTTGGACCACGCCGGACCGCGCCCGTCGGGATTCACGGCCCAGGGCGTGGTGGGGAGGTTCCCTCCGTAGATGGAGGAGCATCCCGTGGCGTTGGCCACCACCATGCGGTCTCCGAAGAGCTGGCTGGCCAGCTTTACGTAGGGGGTTTCGCCGCACCCGCCGCAGGCCCCGGAATACTCGAACAGGGGCTGGAAGAACTGGGATCCCTTCACGGAATCGGCCTTGATGGTGGCCCTGTCCACCTCGGGGAGGGAAAGGAAAAAGTCGTAATGCGACCGCTCCCTGTCCCGGATCGGGGGCTGGGCTTCCATGTTCAGGGCCTTCAGGCGGGTCTCCGTCTTGTTCTTGGCGGGGCACACGTCCACGCACATCCCGCACCCCGTGCAGTCCTCGGGCGCCGTCTGCACGGTGTACCGCATCCCCTTGTACTCCGGCCCCTTGTACTCCATTGTCTTGAAGGTGGCGGGGGCCCCTGCCAGGAGGGACGGCTCGCACACCTTCACCCGGATCGCCGCGTGCGGGCAGACCAGGACGCATTTGTTGCACTGGATGCACCAGCGCTCGTCCCACACCGGAATCTCCAGGGCAATGTTCCGCTTCTCCCACCGGGCCGTGGCCACGGGCCAGGTGCCGTCGCAGGAAAAGGCGCTGACGGGAAGAGAATCCCCGAAGCCGGCGATGATCCGCGCCGTCACGTTCTTCACAAACTCCGGCGCCTCCTCCGAGACCACCGGGGGCATGCCGAGCGTGCTCGTCACCTCGGCCGGCACCGGCACCTCGAAGAGGTTGGCCAGGGTCTGGTCCACCGCGGCGAAGTTCTGCCGGACGATCTCGTCCCCCTTCCGTCCGTAGGTCTTCTTGATGGAGTTCTTGATAGCCTCGATGGCCTGCTCCCGCGGCAGCACCCCCGAGATGGCGAAGAAGCAGGTCTGCATGATGGTGTTGATGCGCCCCCCCATCCCCGTCTGGGCCGCCACCTTATACCCGTCGATGACATAGAACCGGATCTTCTTCCGGATGAGCTGCTCCTGGATGTGCCGCGGGAGCCGGTCCCAGACCTCCCCGGGACCGTAGTAGCTGTTCAGCAGGAAGACGCTCCCCGGCGCCGCCGTCTTCAGCACATCGTACTTCTCCAGGAATACCCACTGGTGGCACGCCACAAAGTTGGCGCTGGAGATCAGGTAGGTGGAGTGCAGGGGCCTGGGACCGAAGCGGAGATGGGAGGTCGTGGTGGAGCCGGACTTCTTGGAGTCATAGACAAAGTACCCCTGGGCCCAGAAGTCCGTGTCTTCACCGATGATCTTGATGGAGTTCTTGTTGGCTCCCACGGTCCCGTCGGCTCCCAGCCCGTAGAAGAGCCCCCGGATGACCTCGGGCCCCTCGGTGGAAAAGGTCCCGTCCACCTCGAGACTCGTGCCGGATACGTCGTCGGTGATTCCCACCGTGAAGTGGTTCCGGGGCGCGGGGCGCGCCAGCTCCTCAAAGACCGCCTTCACCATCGCGGGGGTGAACTCCTTGGAAGAGAGGCCGTACCGGCCCCCGATCACACGGGGGAGAGTGGGGCGTTCCCCGGCCGAGAAGGCCTCGGCCAGGGAGGTCACCACATCCTGGTAGAGGGGTTCGCCGGCGGCGCCGGGCTCCTTGGTGCGGTCGAGGACCGCAACGGCCCGCACCCCGGGGGGCAGGGCCTGCAGGAAGTGCCGGACCGAGAAGGGGCGGAACAGGCGCACCTTCAGCAGACCCACGTTCTCCCCCCGCGCGTTCAGGAACTCCACGGTCTCCTGGGCCGCCTCGGCACCGGAACCCATCAGGACCAGCACGCGTTCGGCGGCGGGGGAACCGACATACTGGAAGAGCCGGTACTCCCTCCCGGTCAGGCGCGCAAAGCGGCGCATCGCCTCCTCCACAACGCCCGGGAAGGCGGCATAGAAGGGGTTCACCGCCTCCCGCGCCTGGAAGAACACATCGGGGTTCTGGGCGGAGCCGCGCAGGACGGGATGTTCGGGGGAGAGCGCCCGCTCCCGGTGCCGGCGGATCAGCTCGTCGCTGATCATGGCGCGCATGTCCTGGTCCGCGACCTGCTCGATCTTCATCACCTCATGGGAGGTGCGGAAACCGTCGAAGAAATGAAGGACGGGGACCCTCCCCTCCAGCGTCGCCGCCTGGGAGATCAGGGCGAAATCCATCACCTCCTGCACGGAGTTGGAGGCCAGCATCGCGAACCCGGTCTGCCGGGCCGCCATCACGTCGCTGTGGTCCCCGAATATGGAGAGGGCGTGGGCGGCCACCGCGCGCGCCGACACGTGGAAGACGGTGGGGGTGAGCTCCCCCGCGATCTTGAACATGTTGGGGACCATCAGGAGCAGACCCTGCGACGCCGTAAAGGTGGTGGCCAGAGCCCCCGCCTGGAGGGCTCCGTGTATCGCCCCGGCAGCCCCCCCCTCGCTCTGCATCTCGGTCACCGATGGAACCGTTCCCCAGAGGTTCTTCCTTCCGAGGGCGGACCACTCGTCGGCCCATTCCCCCATGTTGGAAGAGGGAGTAATGGGATAGATGGCGATCACCTCGTTCAGTTTGTGCGCGACGTACGCGGCGGCTTCATTGCCGTCGATGGTGACCATCGGACGGCGCGTGGATCCGGGTTCAGCCATGGCTTTTCCGTGCTAAACGTTGATGGTGCAAGGAGTTGCTTCCGGCCCCTGCTTGTCAAGAATCATTCCAATCGCACTGCCCCTCAGGGGGCGGGAATCAGGCCCTTTGGCGCGCACACCGCCCCCCCTTTCCCGACTTTGGGAAAGCCCCTTCTGAATTATCGGAGCCCCCGCAAAGACGCACCCCCGGGCGCGGATCAGACCGTGCGGGAGAAGACGGGTTTGCCCGCGGCCATCTGTTCAAGGTACGCATCGAAGCACATGGCGAGGTTTCTGAGGAGCAGGCATCCCGCTCCGCGCACAGTCAGGGAGTCTTCGCCCAGGGCCACCAGACCCTCTTCTTCGTAGGACCGGAGCTTCCCAAGCTCGCCGGCAAAGTACTCCCGGAACCGGATGCCGAAGCGTTCCTCCACGGCGGGAAAGGAGACCTCCAGATCGCACATCAGCCGCATGATGACATGCTCCCGGATGATATCGTCCCGGTTCATGCGGTAGCCCACGTGCGTGGGGGGGGATCCCGCATCCAGCGCTGCGTAGTATTCCTTCAGCATCTTGGTGTTCTGCGCGTACACGCCGCCGAAGTGGCTGATGGCCGACATCCCGATGCCGTACAGATCGGCCCCCGCGCGGGTGGAGTACCCCTGGAAGTTCCGCTGGAGGGTCCTGGCGCGGCGCGCCAGGGCCAGCTCGTCTCCCGGCAGGGCGAAATGGTCCATTCCGATGTACTCGTATCCGCTTGCGGTGAGCATCTCGATGGTGGCCTTGAGAATCTCCAGCTTGCGGTCCGGAGCGGGAAGATCCTCGGCACGGATCAGCTTCTGGTGCGGCTTCAGCCAGGGAACATGGGCGTAGTTGAAGACGGCCACCCGGTCCGGGAGGTACCGCACGAGGCGCTGCACGGTCTCCCGGAACGAATCGGGCGTCTGGAGAGGAAGTCCGTAGATGAGGTCCGCGTTGACGCCCTCAAAGCCGAGTTCGCGCGCCCAGGCAAACACCCTGGCGGCAAGCTCTTCGCCCTGCACTCTGTTCACGGCCGCCTGCACGCCGGGATGGAAATCCTGGATGCCCATGCTGAGGCGGCTGAAGCCCGCGTGCCGGAGCGCCTCCAGATGCCGACGGGTCAGCTCCCGCGGGTCGATCTCCACGCTCCGCTCCGCCTCCGGGTGCATGCGGAAGGAACGCTCCAGATGCCCGGCAAGGTCCAGGATCTCGCCGGGGGTGAGGTGGGTGGGCGTGCCTCCCCCCCAATGCACCTGGGTCACGCGCCGGGCCGCAGCCAGCAGGGGGGCCAGAAGGTCCATCTCCTTCTTCAGGTAGGCATTGTACTCGGCAATGCGTCCCCGATCCCGCGTGATGAGCATGGTGCACCCGCAGAAGTAGCAGAGGGTGTCGCAGAAGGGAAAATGGACGTAGAGGGAGATGTCCCCCGCGGCGGGGGGCGGATTGGTTGCACGCACGGAGTCGAGGAAGTCGGCCGCGGTGAAGGAGCCCGTGAACAGCGGGGCCGTGGGATAGCTGGTATACCGCGGTCCCGGACGGTCGTGCTTCTTCAGAAGCGCCAGGTCCACGCTGGACAGATCCGCCTGCATGCAGGTCTTTCCTCCTCCCGGATCAAGATACGCTCCCCGGACCTGCCATGCAAACAAGCCGGCGGCGCCGGTTCAGCCGGGGGCCGATCCCCGCAGCTTCTCGAGAAGGCGCCGGCGGGTGTATGAAATCAGCCCGCCGGCGTTGATGACGGCCTGCCGGGCGGGGGGCAGCCGCTCGATCGTAAAGACGGCCCCGGTGCCCTTGTGTATGACCACGTCCTCCCCGATCTCCAGCCCGTCCCCCTCGGCGGCCTGCACATCGGGTGCGGAAACCACGCGCAGGCCGAGGTTGACCGCGTTCTGCAGGAAGATGCGCGCAAAGCTCCGGGCCACGATCACGAGCTCGTGTCCCTTCAACGTGGAGACGGCCTGTTCCCGGGAGGAGCCGCATCCGAAGTTCTTTCCCGCCACGATCACGCTCCCCGGCGGCACCTGCTTCTGCTTCAGGCGGGCGTTGAACTCCGCGTTGTCGGCAAAGGCGAACTGCGGCGTCTCGGAGGGAAGCACCGTTGCCATGTAGCGGCCCGGATAAATCACGTCGGTGGAGACATCATCACCCAGATGCAGCACGACGGTTGCCATGGTCAGCACTCCTTTCCTTCGCGCGGATCGGTAATCACTCCGGTCAGGGCCGAGGCGGCGGCCACGGCGGGGGAACAGAGATACACCTCGGAGGCGGGATTCCCCATGCGCCCCTTGAAGTTCCGGTTCGTTGTGGAGAGGGCGACCTCCCCGTCTCCCAGGGCCCCCTCGTGAACGCCGAGGCAGGGGCCGCACCCGGGGTTCATGACCACCGCCCCTGCCCCCACAAGATCCGCCACGTACCCCTTCTCCAGCGCGTGCCGGTAGATCCGACCGGAGGCCGGGAACACGAGCATCCTCACGCCCGTCGCCACTCTCTTCCCCCGCAGGATCCGGGCGGCCGCCTCCAGATCGTCCAGGCGGCCGTTGGTGCAGGAGCCGATCACGATCTGGTGCACACGCGTCCCCGCCGCTTTGCCGACGGGGTGCACATTGTCCACCGTGTGCGGACACGCGAGCTGGGGCTCCAGAGCGCCGATGTCCACATCCAGGACCCGCTCAAACTGCGCATCGACATCCGAGACCACGGGAGAGGGGGGACGCGGCACACCCGCCTCTTCCCGGAGATAGCGGAACGTCTCGGCGTCGGCCGCCACGATGCCCGAGGTGGCGCCCGCCTCCACGGACATGTTGCAGAGAACCAGCCGGCCGGAGGTGGACATGGAGGCAACGGCGGCCCCTCCGAACTCGATGACCCTGAAATTGGCGCCCTCGGCCGTCAGCTTCCCCACCAGGTGCAGGATGAGATCCTTGGGACCCACATGCGGGGGGAAGGAGCCGGCCACCCGGACCATGATCGTGGCGGGTACTTCCACGTTCAGCGCCACCCCGAGGGTCCAGACGGCGGCCATCTCGGTTGCTCCGACACCGAAGGCAAATGCCCCCAGGGCGCCGTGGCTGGTCGTATGCGAGTCCGTTCCCACCACCACCGTGCCGGGAAGGACGTAACCGTTCTCGGGCAGGATCTGGTGGCAGATGCCGCCGGTATCCCCCCGGATGTCGTGAAAGCGGGCAATGCCGTGACGGGCCACAAAATCGCGCACCTTTTTCTGATTGGTGGCCGTCTTGGGGGACTCCGCCGGAACCCTGTGATCAAAGATGATGGCAATGCGCGCGGGATCCCAGACCCGCGGCTCATGTCCGGTCCCCCGGAACACCTCGGTAAACTGGTTGATCACCAGCGCGGCGTTCTCGTGGGACATGGCCAGGTCCACGGCCGGCTCCACCACATCTCCCGCCTTCACCGAGGACCGGCCCGCCGCGCGGGCGAGGATCTTCTCGACAACGGTCATTCCCATGCGTGCACCCTTCGTGAATGATTGTGCGTGCAGGCTCACCCCGCCGGCCCTCTACACCGCCCCCTTCTTGCGGAGCCGGGCGATCTCCTCCACCCCGACCCCCAGCTCCCCCAGAACCTCCTCCGTGTGGGCCGAGAGCGCCGGCGGCGGGGAGGTGAGCGCGCCGGGCGTCCTGGAGAACCTGGCCGTCAGGGTGAAGAGCTTCAGCTCCCCGATGTCCGGAGCGGAGACGGACACCACCGTGCCCCGGTGGCGGACCTGTTCCTGGTCCAGGGCGGCCGCCAGGTCCAGGATGGCCCCGGAAGGGACTCCCCGCGCATTCAACTCCTCCACCCATACGGCCGTCGGTTTCATCCTGAGGCTCTCCTCCAGGAGGGGCGTCAGCAGATGCCGGTTCTTCTTCCGGTCATCCCGCTTCTGGAACCGCGGATCCTCCTTCAGAGCCGGCAGGCCCAGCACGTCTGCCACCGCTTCCCACTGCTCCTGCTTGTTGGCGGCAATGTTGATGTAGCCGTCCTGCGTGGCAAATGTTCCGGAGGGGGCGGCGGTGAAATTGTCGTTCCCCATGGGGACGGGGGCCTGGCGCCCGATCAGGAGATTGGCCGCCACCCACCCCATCAGGGGCATGATGGAATCGAGCAGGGCAACGTCGACGAATTGTCCCTCGCCGGTCCGTTCCCTGTGATAGAGGGCGGCCATCAAGGCGAACGCGGCGTTGAGTCCCCCCACCGTGTCGCACACCGGGAAGCCGGCCCGGAGGGGATGCAGACGCTCATCGCCGTTGACGTCCATCTCTCCGCTGAGTCCCTGGATAATCTGGTCGTAGGCGGGCTTCAGGGCATCGGGCCCCGTCTGGCCGAAGCCCGAGATGGCGCAGTAGATCAGACGCGGATTCCGGGGGGCCAGCACGGCATAACCCAGCCCCAGCCGCCCCATGACATCCGGACGGAAGTTCTCCACCAGCACATCGGCGGTGTCCACCAGCCGGAGGAAGAGATCCTTTGCCTCCGGGTCCTTCAGGTTCAGGGTCACCGACTTCTTGTTGGCGTTCTGCGCCAGGAAGCTGGTTCCCATGAGCCGCTCGTTCAGGGCGGGCACGTTTCCCAGCTTCCGGGCCAGGTCCCCGTCCACGGGGTTCTCGATCTTGATGACCTCCGCCCCCAGGAGGGAGAGGTGGAGCGTGGCGAAGGGACCCGACAGGACGTTTGTCAGATCCAGGACCCGTATTCCATCCAGCATCGGCATGGCATCCTTCCTGCGGTCAAATGCGTTGCGACAGGCCGACGGGACCTGTCCGGTAGACGGCCCCCGGGAGCTCCCGGCCGAGCCAGCCCGCCACGCCCTGCGCCGTCTCCACCAGGGCGTCCAGGCGGACATCCCGCCGGAGCCCCATGTGCTGGAGCATGTGCACCAGGTCCTCGGTGCAGGTGTTGCCGCCCGCGATCTTCGTGAACGGACACCCTCCCAGTCCGGCCACCGAGGACTCGAATATGCGCACCCCCGCCCGGAGGGCCGCCCAGCAGTTGGCGAGGGCCAGTCCGTAGGTGTTGTGGAAATGACAGGCGCACTCCAGGTCCTTCCCGAGCTTCCGCACCCGGCCGAACATCTCTTCCACCCGGTCGGGGGTCGCGTGCCCCGCGGTATCGGCCAGGCTGACGCACTGCAGCCCGGCGTCCAGATAGCGCCCCACGATGCGCATCACCCGGGCCGGATCCACCGGCCCTTCATATCCGCAGCCGAAGGCGGACTGGACGGACACCTGCACCTTCTTCCCCGCCGCTCCGGCCTGGCGCGCCATGGCGATGATGCGCTCCAGGGCTTCGTCCACCCCCATCCCGGTGTTCTTCCTGCTGTGCGTCTCGCTGGCGGAGACACCCATGCAGAACATCTCCACCCCGCAGGCCAGCCCGCGCTCGAGGCCCTTCTCGTTCAGCACCAGAGCCGAAAGAACCGCCTTCCCCGTTTCCAGGCCGCGCCGGAAGAGCTCGTCGGTGTCGGCCATCTGCGGCACCTTCCCGGGATGCACGAAGGACCCGAGCTGCAGGATGTCCACCCCCGATCCCGCCAGGGCCGCCGCCCAGGTCAGCTTCTGAGGGGTGGGAACGGTCTTCTCCTCCATCTGCAGGCCGTCCCGCAGGCCCACCTCATGGAGAACAACGCCGTCGTTCATGTTCCGGCGCTCCCTTCCGTGTCAGCCGTTCAGGTGCGCGGCCACCGCATCGGCCATCTCGAGGGTGCCCGCCTTCCCCCCCATGTCGTAGGTGCGCACCTTTCCCTCGCGGATCACGGCGGCGACGGCGCGCTCCAGTTTCTCCGCCATGGCCGTCTCCCCCAGCCATTCCAGCATCATCTTCGCGGCCAGGATGGTGGCCAGGGGATTGGCCTTGTACTGCCCTGCGTACTTGGGGGCGGAGCCGTGTGTGGGCTCGAAGACCGCCAGGCGCTCGCCGATGTTGCCCGAGCATCCGAAGCCGAGCCCGCCCACCATCTGGGCGCAGAGATCGGAGATGATGTCGCCGTAGAGATTGGGAGCCACCAGCACATCGTAGTTGAAGGGGTTCTTCAGCAGCCACATGCAGATGGCGTCCACGTTCGCCTCGTCCAGGGCAATCCCGGGATAGTCGGCGGCCACCCGCCTGGCCTCCTCCAGGAAGAGCCCGTCGGTGGCGCGCACCACGTTCGCCTTGTGCACCACCGTCACCTTCTTGCGCCCGTTCTTCCGGGCGTACTCGAAGGCGGCCCGGACGATGCGGCCCGATCCCTTGCGGGTGTTGATCTTGCAGGAGAGGGCGTACTCCGCGGGGGGAACTCCCTTGAAGGCTCCGAACGGGGGGGAGAGACGGCCCAGGAGCTCCGCCAGCTCCGCCGGGACCGGGCTGAACTCCACCCCCGCGTACAGATCCTCGGTGTTCTCCCGGAACACCACCAGGTTCAACCCCTCCTTGTAGTTGAGAGGGTTCCCCGGATAGGAGACGCACGGACGCAGGCATGTGTAGAGATCGAACATCTGCCGCATCCGGACAATGGGAGAGCGGTAGACAAGCCCCTTGCCACGGAGCCCGGGGATGAGGTCGGTTTCCGCCTGCCCGGCCGGTTTGGAGGTGATGGCCCCGAACATGGCCGCGTGCACCCCCCCCAGCAGCTCCACCGTTCTCTTCGGAAAGGCGTCCCCCTCCCTCGACCAGAACTCCCACCCGATGTCCCCGTGGGGGTATTCCGCGTCCAGGCCCAGGCGGTCGAGTACGCGGCGCGTCGCCTCCATGACTTCCTGCCCGATCCCGTCTCCCGGGAGCCAGGCGATGCGATACTTGCCCATGCGGTTGTGCCTCCTCCTCCGGTGTGTGTATACGCGTGTTTGTGTGTATGCAGATGCGAGCCCCGGGGAATGCTCTCCCGGGACGGGATTGCCCCCCTCCGGGGGCGGTCAGCCGCCGGAGGGCTTACCGGCAGCGGGGGACGAACCCCACCTCAGTCGGCGATGCCGGTCTCCTCGTCCCTCTGGAGGAGGATGTCCTGCAGCTCCTTCCGCAGTTCGGCCGCATGCTGAGCCTCCATCTCGGCCAGCCTCATGAGCATGCGCCGGGTGTGGATCCCCCCCACCCGCTCCGCAGCCGTGCGGTAGTAGGCGCGGGCCTCCTCCTCGTCGGCAATCGCCAGCCGGAGGATGTCCTCCACGGACATCGCCTCCCAGTCGAGCTGATCATTCCTGTGCGTCATGCGTCCTCCCGGCGGAGCGCCGTCAGCGGAAACTGTCGGAGATGTTGTCCAGCGCCTGAAACCGTACGGCAATGGCGGCGCGTCCGGCCGCCAGGAGTTCCAGGGCTTCCTCCCGCTGCCGGATCAGCTCCTCCAGCATCGCCCGGACATCCGGGTAGTCGCATTCCCCGGCGAACTTCCGGTACTCCCGAATGGCCTCCCGCTCCCTGTGCTCCGCCGTTTCCAGGGCGCTGCAGAGCCCCTTGCAGGAATGCACGCATCGTTTTGCCATGGCCTCCTCCTTCCCCCTCATCCTCCTCAGACCGGCTGGGCCTCGGCCGAGAGCTCCATGCCCCGGCGGAGCGCCTGTTCGTTCAGCCCCAGGAGCTTGTGATAGCGCTCCGGGAGAACCTTCTTGAGGGCCTGCATCAGGCTTTCCAGCTTCACCACGTGTGTGCGGGCGATGAACGCCCCCAGCATGATCATGTTCATGATCCGGAGGTTCTTCATGGCGGCTGCCTCCTCGCTGGCGGGGATGGGAACCACCTCGATGCCGGACCGGGCGACGGGAAGGGCGATGTTCGTGGAGTCATAGAGGAGAAGCCCCCCCTGCTTGACGCTCGCGGCGAACTTGTCCATGGAGGGCTGGTTGAGGGCGATGACCGTATCGAACACCGTGACGATCGGGGAGCTGATGCGCCCGTCCGAGACGATGACGATGCAGTTGGCCGTCCCTCCGCGCATCTCGGGCCCGTAGGAGGGCATCCAACTGATCTCCTTCCCCTCCACCATCCCCGCATAGGAGAGGGTCATGCCCATGGAAAGGACTCCCTGTCCGCCGAATCCCGCAAACAGAATCTCGTGTGTCATGGGGTCACCCTCGCGCCTGTGGCTCGTTCCCGGGGGCCTTCAGCTCGCCCGGAGGAAACATCGGAAACATGTTCTTCTCCAGCCAGTCGTTCGCCTCCAGGGGCGTCATCTTCCATCCCGAGGGGCAGTTGGAAACAACCTCCACGAAGCAGGTTCCCCGTCCCTCCTTCTGGTACCGGAAGGCCCGGGTGAGGGCCTTCTTGAGCTGGCGCACCGCATTCGGGGTGTGCACGGAGGTGCGCACCACATAGCAGGTGCCGGGCAGGGTCGCCACCAGCTCGGTCATCTTCAGGGGAAACCCGGCCGTTTCCACCGTGCGCCCGACGGGGCTGGTTGTGGTCTTCATCCCCAGGAGGGTGGTGGGGGCCATCTGGCCTCCCGTCATGCCGTAGATGGCGTTGTTGATGAAGACGATCAGGATGTTTTCCCCGCGATTGCAGGTGTGGATGGTCTCGGCGGTCCCGATGGCCGCCAGGTCCCCGTCCCCCTGGTACGAGAAGACGTACCGGTCGGGCAGGATGCGTTTCACCGCTGTGGCCACGGCGGAGGCCCGCCCGTGCGCCGCCTCCTGCATGTCCACATTCAGATAGTGGTACGCGAAGACGGAACATCCCACGGGGGCCACCCCGATGGTCTGTTCCTGGATCCCCAGCTCGTCCACCGTCTCCATGAGCACCCTGTGGACCACCCCGTGCCCGCAGCCCGGGCAGTAGTGGAGCCGGGTGTCGGTCAGGGTGCCGGGCCGCTCGTACACGCAATCCAGTTGATCCGGCTGCACCGTCATGTTCTGGTCCATCTCAGTTGGCCTCCGAGTGATGTGCGCAATTCCGTATCACGAGCCGGTCCAGGGCATCCAGCACCTCCTCGGGAGAGGGGATGATCCCCCCCATCCGGCCGTGGAACTTCACCGGCACCCGGCCCTCCACCGCCAGCCGGACGTCCTCCACCATCTGCCCGGCGTTCATCTCGGCCACGAGCATCCCCCGGACGCGTTGGGCCAGGGACCGGAGGGGAGCGGAAGGGAACGGGAAGAGCGTGATGGGACGAAGCAATCCGGCGCGGATGCCGCGCTCCCGGGCCAGCTCCACCGCCCGGTGGGCAATCCGGGCCACCAGCCCGTAGGCAACAATCAGGACCTCCGCGTCCTCCGTATGCACCGTCTCGAACCGCACCTCGTTCTCCATGACCCGTCTGTACTTTTCCTGCAGGATCAGGTTGATCTGCTCCATCTTCTCCGGCTGGATATGGAGCGAGGTGATGATGTTCCGCTCCCGGTCCGCCGTCTTCCCGGTGGTGGCCCAGGGCTTGGGCGGAGTGTGGGATGCGGGGTCGTAGTCGCGGAACTCCACCTTCTCCATCATCTGTCCCAGGGCGCCGTCAGCAAGGATGAGCACGGGATTCCGGTACTTGTCGGCCAGATCGAAACCGTCGTAGACGAAGTCCGCCATCTCCTGCACGCTTGCCGGGGCCAGGACGATCAGCCGGTAGTCCCCGTGGCCGCCCCCCTTGACGGCCTGGAAGTAGTCCCCCTGCGAGGGCTGGATGGTCCCGAGACCGGGCCCGCCCCGGTTCACGTTGGCGATCAGGCAGGGGAGCTCGGCGCAGGCGATGTAGGAAATTCCCTCCTGCATGAGGCTGATGCCGGGGCTTGAGGAAGTGGTCATGACGCGGGCCCCCGCACCGGCCCCCCCATAGACCATGTTGATGGAAGCCAGCTCGCTCTCGGCCTGCAGGACGATCATGCCGCGCGCGCGGCCCTCGTCGGTCAGGTACTCCAGGATCTCCGACTGGGGCGTAATGGGGTATCCAAAATAGGCCCGGCAGCCGGCCCGGATGGCGGCCTCCGCCAGGGCTTCGTTGCCCTTCATCAATCGGACTTCAGGCACGGTGGTGCTCCTTTCGCAAAGTGATTCCCAGGGATCCTCCGGACCCACGCCGCTCAGGACCCCGCGTCGTCCTTCCGGACCGTGATGGAGATGTCCTCGGTGACGCCGGTAATGCGGGCCACCGGGGACTTCCCCTTCCTGGCGTTCTCCCGGTACACCGTGATGACGGCATCCGGGCACACCAGGGCGCAATTCGTACACCCCGTGCAGTTGTCCTTGATCAGCACGGCGTAGTGATACCCCTGCTTGTTGAGCTCGGGGGAAAGCCGGATGCTTTCCTGCGGGCAGGCCTCGATGCAGAGCTCGCATCCCTTGCATGTCTCGATGTTGAAGGTGACCGTTCCTTTGGCCATGCGCTTCTCCTTGGCGTGTGTGCTTCCCGTTCCCGCGCCGCCCCGAGGGCTCACCCGCGAAGGGCTGCGAGGGAGAACTCCAGATCCCTGATGATGTCGGCCGGTTTCTCCAGCCCGATCGCAAGCCGGACCCCTCCCGGATCCAGGCCCTTGGCGATCTGCTCCTCGGGCGGAATGGCCGAGTGGGTCATGGAACCCGGGTGCTCGATGAGCGTGCGGATGTTCCCCAGACTGACGGCAAGCGTGATGCAGTAGGCATGCTCGGCCACGTGGTTGATGAAGCGCTCCGCCGTCCGGAGCGCCGCCGCCGGGGCTCCCTTGAAGATGAAGTAGATCATGGCCCCGGGGGCGAAGTTGCCGTCGTAGTCCCTCATCTGCGCGCGGGCCAGATCCGCCTGGGGGAAGCCGGGCAGCCCGGGATACCGCACGCACTCCAGCTCCGGCCGCCCCGAGAGGTATTCCGCCACCGCCATGGCCGTCTCCTGCATCCGGCGCATCCGCAGGGCAAGCGTCGGCAGGCCGTGCACCAGGATGGGCCAGGCGCTCTTGGCCGGAAGGACTCCGCCGTAGTCCTTCCGGTAGAGCATGAGCATGTCGTAGCTCCAGCGGGGACCCATCACCACGCCGCCGATGTCGGTGCCGAAGCCGCAGATCGCCTTTGTGAGGGAGTGCACCACGAAGTCGATCCCGAGACTGATGGGGCGCTGGCAGAAGGGGGATGCGAAGGTGCTGTCCACGATCGTGTAGAGCCGGTCGGCCGGGGCGCGCCGGGCGTTCACCTCGCGCGCCACTTCCGCAATGGCCTTCAGGTCCACCAGACGGAGTGTCGGGTTCACGGGAGACTCCATGTAGAGCACCCGGGTGGCGTCGGTGACGGCGCTCCGCACAGCGGCAGGGTCGGTAAAGTCCACGAACCGGACCCCGATCTTGTGCCGGGGATACCAGTTGGTCATGAGGGAATAGGTGCACCCGTAGAGTGTGGTGTGCGCCACGATCTCACTTCCCGTCCCTGTGAGGAGGCCCAGGATGCCTGAGATGGCCGCCATGCCGCTGGCAAAGGTGACGGCGCACTCCGCCCCTTCGGCGCAGGCCAGGTTCTCCTCCAGCATGTCCTTGTTGGGCTCCCCCAGGCGGTCATAGATATAGATGGGAGCCCTGGTCCGGAAACTCACCTCGTTGCTGGTGTGACCGAACTCGGCAAAACCCTGCGCCCCCCTCTGCGCCGTGTCCAGCCGGAAGGTGGCGGAGGAGGAGATGGGAGGGAGAAGCTGGTGGCTGTAGTCCCAGCGCGGATCGTGGGACTGCCCGTATATCAGATGGGCTTCGGTGGAATACCCGTCCGCTTCGGGCGTCGGGGGCTTCTGTGGGGTGTCGTTCTTCATGGCTGATTCCCGCGATGATGAGAGTCGGTGGCTACGGCACGATCAGGGTCCATCTCCAGAATCTCCTCCACGGGCCGGCGGGGAGTGGGCGCGGCCGTCCCGAGCGAATACCCGATGCGCATCAGAAGCTGCGGCGGCGTGGAGATCCCCAGCCGGGCCTGGAGCTTCCGGCGCAGGTCGGGCACCTCCACCGGGAGGTTGAAGAAGCTGCACGCGAGCCGCTCCTGTGTGAGGCGGAGCCAGAGGCGCTCCATGAGCTCCCCCGCCTCCAGCAGATCCGGAACACTGTCCCGCCCGTGTATCACGGCCAGCAGCGGAGCCGCCGCGCACAGGCCCTGCTCC
>JBAVEL010000099.1:0-1715 GCA_049587715.1 Bacteroidota bacterium | reverse complement strand
GGCCCGCTCTCCGTCGCGGTCCACCAGCACCACCTCGTTCGCCTGGGGGCCCGCGGCCAGCTCCCAGGCAACGGCGCTCCCCATCATTCCCGCTCCGAGCACGACATAGCGCATGGGCTGTTCCTTTCCCTCTACTTAAGAATGGTCCCCGTTTCCCTCCGCCAGAACAGGAGATCCAGCTCGTCCAGCGGGATGCCCGTGCGGCGCGCAAACCTCAGGTAGCTCCTCTCGATGGCAAGATACCGGGCGTGGGTGAGCGTCCGGGGCAGAGTGCGCACCACCCCGTGGAGCTTCAGGTTCCTCAGGATATGCCTGTCCAGGATGGCCAGGTCCCTGCGGCCTATGTTCCGGAGGAAATGGGAGGCCTCCTTCCATCCGAGCCCCCTCACGTTCCTCACCAGCCAGAGGCGAAGCTCCCGGCTGTCGGGGGTGGTGAGGAGAGTGTGGAGGATTTCCCCGTAGCAGGAACGGGCCTGGAGGATGCGGCCCGCCTTTGTTCTGTGGAACCGGATGTAGTGCTCGCCTCGGGCCAGGATCGGGGCGGGATCCGTCCCCCGGCCTTCCAGGTCCGCCCGCCTGAGGGCCTCCACGGCACGGGCGGCATTCCGCGCGCTGGACTGGGGGGTGAGCAGGCAGTAGACAAGCTCGTAGAAATAGTCTGCGGGCGGAACATCCGCAAAGGATCGGAGCCGTTCCCGCACGGTGTCTCCGTAAAGGGCGCGCTCGCGGCGGAGCATCCGGATGAAGGAGGGGGCGGCCCCGCTCATGCGAGGGATACCCCCGTCTTCCCCTGCCGGCGCGCGAGAAGAGCCAGCCCGTCCCGTTCCAGAGAGCGGAGGACCCCGTGCAGCCAGGCGCGGTCCTCCCTCCGGAAGCCGGGGAGAATCCTCCGGCCCAGCTCCTCCAGGGGGACGGTCGCGCGGGCGGGGAGGCGCCGCAGTTCCTCCACAATGCGGCCCCGGTGTATCCGGTCGGGCACGCCATTCCGGGAAGGCTCCCGGCGCCGGGGCCTGAGCCCCCCGGGGCGCATCCCGGTTCGGGAGAGACAGAGTCGGGCAGCCGGGCACGGGACGCAGGAGGGGGCGGAGGCGGTGCAGAGGAGGGCTCCCAGGTCCATGAGGGCCTGGTTCCAGTCATACTCCCTCCCGCGGGGAAGGAGACGGTGGGCCAGGGCCTCCGCTTCCCCGGGGGGGAGGAGGGAAGCCGTCGCGGGCATGCGGCCCAGGATGCGCGAAAGGACCCGCCGCACGTTCACGTCCAGGACGGGGGCTCTCTCGCCGAAGGCGGCGTTCCGCACGGCGTCGGCCGTACAGGGGCCGATCCCCGGAAGCAACAGCAGCTCCCGCCGGGAGCGGGGGATGCGGCCTCCGTGACGGCCCGTGACAATGCGCGCACTCCGATGGAGGTGCACCACCCGGCGGTTGTACCCCATCCCCCGCCAGGCGATGACCGCCTCCCTCAAGGGGGCGCGGGCGAGGGAGCGGAGGGTGGGGAAGCGCCGGAGAAACAGGGGATACTTCTCCAGGACCCTCCGCACCCGGGTCTGCTGGAGCATCACTTCGGCAAGGAGAATCCGGTAAGGGTTGCGGATGTTCCGCCAGGGGAGGGTGCGTCCGTTCCTCCCGTACCATCGGAGGACGGCCCGTGTGAGTGGGCGCCGGAGGCCGGGATCAGGACGGGGGGCGCGGGCGCTCCCGTGGAGGGCTGCTCCCGGG
>JBAVEL010000098.1:0-6727 GCA_049587715.1 Bacteroidota bacterium | reverse complement strand
CCCCCGCAGGTCCAGAACCAGGCGTTTGAGGCCCTGCTGCTTCAGGCGCGTCAGCCCGTCCACGAACTCCGTGTGGGTGGTGGCGGCAAACCGGGTCACCGTCATGTAGCCGGTCTCGTCATCCAGCATGAAGGACGCGTCCACCGTGGCCAGCGGGATCTTGTCGCGCGTGATCTCGAACTCCAGGAGCCCTGCCATGCCCGGCCGGTGGATCGACACCCGCACCTTTGTCCCCTTGGGACCGCGCAGCTTCCGCCGGACCTCCGCTTCGGTTATCTTCACCGCGGACGAATCGTCGATGCGTACAATCTTGTCCCCCGCCATGATGCCGAGCGCCTCGGAGGGACCCCCCGCGATGGACCACACCACCAGCAGGGTGTCGTTCAGGATCTGAAACTCGATGCCGATTCCCTCGAAACTCCCCTGGAACTCCTCCGTCACCCGGGGAAGCTGGGAGGCGGGAATGTAGACGGAGTGGGGATCCAGCTCCCCGAGGAGCCCGCCGATGGCTGCCTCGGTGAGTTTCTGCGTGTCGATGTCTTCCACATAGAACTTGTCCGCCAGGCTGAGCACATCCTTGAACTTGTTGAGCTGTTCGTAGATGTTGTCGCCGGAGAACACGCTGTTCAGGGCCGATCCCGCCACCAGGCTGGCCGCCACGAGCAGCACGACGGTGGTCGTCGAGAAACCCTTTCTCATTGCCGCACCTTTCCTTCCGTATATGGCCCCGCCCGCCGGGACAAAGACCCCGGGCCGGTTGTGTCCGGACCGTCCCAGCACGGAAAGTATATCGACATTCGTTCTGAAAGTCAATCCGCCGGCGGCTCAGCGCACGGGCTTCCACTCGTCCAGGATGGAACGCCGCAGGAGAAAGACCGCGAGGAAGTTGAGCAACCAGGAAGCCGAGACAAGCCCGTACCCGTACCGTCGGTACCGACGGGGGGATTCATAGACCGTGACATCGCCGAGAAAGGAGACCTTCCCCAGTCTCCGGAGCCGCCGGAACATATCGTAGTCTTCGCCTGCCGCGATCCCGACGGCATACCCCCGGACCCGCTCGAAGGTGGAACGGAGCATCACGTGGCACTCCCCTCTCCCCATGCCCATGCCGACGGTATTCATGAGCCGGAAGAGCCAGTTGGTGAAGGAGTGGAAGCGCCTGTCCGAGGGGCCCTCTTCCCAGGGATAGACGCGCACTCCGCAGGTGACCGCAGCGACTCCGGGCCGGGACGCCTCCGCGCGCACCCGCTCCAGGAAGGCGGGCGCATTCTCCAGCAGGGTATCGGCGTTCAGGAACACCAGCAGGTCCCCCCGGGAGCGCCGCGCCCCCCTGTTCCGGCCCGTCGAGATGTTCTCCTTCTCCCCGTCCCGCCGCTCCACGACGAGGCACCCGTGCCTCCGTGCAATCTCCAGCGTGCGGTCCCGGCTTCCCCCGTCGCTCACCACGATCTCCACGTTCTCCGTGCGCCGGAGCAGGGGCGGAAACTGCCCGAGCATCCGCTCCAGGAGTCTCTCCTCGTTCAGGGTCGGGATCACGATGCTGATCATGGGAGGATGGGGCGCGTTCATCCGCCCTCCGGCCCAAGGCGCAGGACCGACTGGGTGATGACGCACGACAGTTCCCTCTCCAGACGCAGGGTCCAGTGCGGCACCATGATGGACCCCTGGAAGATCCGCTCCAACCCCGCTTCCGAGAGAGAAACCGTCTCCAGCGGACAGCGCCACAGAACGGCCTCCCGGTCGAGTGTGAACACGGTCTCGATCCCCAGCCATTCGTCCACCAGCGAGAAGCGGGTCACCCCCTTCTCCTCCCCGGCGGATGCGAGGCGCGCATCCGGAGGCTTCCGGTCTCCTATCCGGTAGTACCGGTCGGGGGCACTGCCCGCCATGAGACCCACCACGAACTCCACCCCGAACCGCAGATCCACCGGCCGCGTCTCCCGGTTGATCAACAGATAGGCGGCGCTGTAGGATCCGGTCCCGGGCTTGTGCCGGATTGTCTTGCGGACCGCCAGGCGATGGGGTCCGGCCCCTTCCCACAAGGCGCCCTCCCGGACGAGGGTGACCTCCGCAACGGAGCCCGCCTGTGCGGATTCCACCTCGTAGGGGCGGTTCACGAAATCCCCCCGCTCGCCGTATGCGCAGCGCGCAAAAGACTCCAGGGTGGTCCCTGCATCGAAGAAATGGTCCACGAGGGATGCATGCCGGTACCAGTCGTAGACCAGAAGGCGTTCCAGGCCCTCCTCCGTGCGTGCATACCCGCCGCCCGGCCCCTCCGCCTGCCCCGGCGGCTCGCGCAAGCGCCGGTGATAGCCCTCCTCCGTCCGGCTCACGACATCCTGCAGGTTGAAGCACACGGGCTTGAAGTCCAGCTCCACCAGCGATCCGCCCAGCGAGGGCTTGACATAGAGGTTCAGGTCCGCCGACTCGACAATGACCTCCTCCGCCCCGTCGCAGTCAAAATCCGTCCGTTCCAGGCGGACGGGCGGGACCTTCTCCAGCCCGTCCAGGGAGACCTCGGCCTCCAGCAGGGAGCGGTAGACGGGAAACCGGAGGCTGGGAAGGTACAGTCCCCCGAAGACCCCGTGCCAGTAGGGATCGTTGCATTGTCCCGCCCAGAGGGAATCAAACACCCCCGGAGGAACCGGCAAACGCCCGGCTGCGGCGTGCAGGCGCGCCGCCACGCGCAGCATCCGCTTGTGCATATGGTTTGCCTCCGGATAGCGGGCCAGGAAGTTCCTCCAGTATCCCCCCCGCACGAACTCCTCGCCGATCTCTCCCAGGCCCCGCGTCCGGAGTTCCTTCTCGAAGAACTCCAGGCGCGCGGCTGCCCGCGGGGGCAGGGCCCAGCGCATCATCTCCGGGTAGGAAGCCGTCGGGAGATAGACGCGGCCCCGGGGGGGGGAGCCGAGCGCCGCCTCGCTCATGTGGATCGTCCGGAGCCAGGACTCGTTCTCACGCACCAGGAGACAGAATCTCTCCAGCCAGCCGTCCCGGTACACATGCTCGTGCGTCTTCGGCCACACCCCGAGTTTTTCGCCGTCGTCCCCCGCCACCACCGTGCGTCCCTCCCCCCCCGAGGCAAGGCGGCGCAGGTAGTCCAGCGTTTCCTCGGGAGCCGCGAACGGTATGGTGTACCGGAGCTTCTTGTCCAGGGGCAGCAGACGGAGGGTTCTCCCCCCCTCCTCCGTGATGTAGCAGCCGTAGAGTTCCTCCTCCCCCAGGCCCGCGAGTCGGAAGTGCGTGTCGTCCACGGCCACGAACTCCACCCCGGCCTCGGCCAGCGAGCGGACCAGCGGCTGTTCCCATACCCGCTCGGCCAGCCACATCCCCCGGGGGACGGCGTCGAAGTGCCTGTGGATGAAGTCGGTCAGCTTGCGGATCTGCCCGATGCGGTCCCGCTCCGGAATCACCGCCAGGATCGCCTCGTAGTAGGCCCCGGTGAGGAGCTCCAGCTGCCCCCGGCGGACCATCTCCCGCATCAGCTCGATGCAGTCGGGATGCTTCCGGAGGAGCCACTCCAGGAGCGGCCCGGTCCAGTGCTGGGTGAACCGGATCGAAGGAAACCGGTCCAGAAGATCCAGGAACGGCCGGTAGCCGCGCCGGTAGGCATCCTCGATGACGCCATCGAAGTTGCCGATCGGCTGATGGTTGTGGAGAAGAATAACCGTGCTCAGGACGGACATGGGAGTCTGTTCGGGAACGACCGTGCGCGGCCGGGGACGCCCCGGCTACCGCTCCGGCTTCATCTGAGGGAAGAGAATCACATCCCGGATGGAGTCGCATCCGGTGAGGAGCATGGTGAGCCGGTCGATCCCCACCCCCAGCCCTGCAGCCGGCGGCATGCCGTACTCGAGAGCGCGCAGGTAGTCCTCGTCCAGCGGCTGCACCTCCTCTTCTCCCTGCGCCCGCCGCCGCATCTGCTCCTCGAACCGGACCCTCTGGTCGAGCGGATCGTTCAGCTCGCTGAACGCGTTGCAGAGCTCCTGTCCGTTGCAGATCACCTCAAAACGCTCCACGAGCCCCTCCTCACTCCGGTGGCGTTTGGCCAGGGGAGACATCTCCAGCGGGTAGTCGGTGATGAAAACCGGCTGCACCAGACGGGGCTCCACGGCTGCGCTGAAGACCTCATCCACCAGGGCCCCGCGTCCCTGCCGGGGATCGGTCTCCAGTCCCAGCGAGCGGGCCGCCGCGCGGAGATCCTCCTCCGGCTTCCCGCGCAGATCCAGGCCCGTGTGTTCGCGGATGGCTTCGAAGATCGTCATGCGGGGCCAGGGGGGGGTGAAGTCTATGTCCCCCCGCGCCGTCCGCACGCGGGGCGAGCCGTTCACCTCCCGGGCCACCCGGTCGAACAGGCGCTCCACGAGGCCCATCATCCAGAGATAGTCCCGGTAGGCCACATACAGCTCGAGCATGGTGAACTCGGGATTGTGGTTCCGGTCCATCCCCTCGTTCCGGAAGTCCTTGGCAATCTCGTAGACTCCGTCGAATCCCCCGACCAGGAGGCGCTTCAGATACAGCTCATCGGCGATGCGGAGGTAGAGATCCATGTCCAGGGCGTTGTGGCGCGTCACGAAGGGGCGGGCAAATGCCCCCCCGTACTGGGGCTGGAGCACGGGGGTTTCCACCTCCAGGAACCCCATGCCGTCCAGCAGCGAACGGATGCACGCGATGATGCGGGCGCGCTTGACGAACACCTCCCGGACCTCCCTGTTGAGGATCAGGTCCAGATAGCGGCGGCGGTACCGGACCTCCTTGTCCGCCAGGGCATCGTGCACCACCGTCTTCCCCCCGGCATCCTCCGTCTGTTTCGGCACGGGAAGGGGGCGGAGGGATTTGGCCAGCAGCTCCCACCGGGAGGCATGGACGGTAACCTCTCCCGTCCGGGTGCGGAACACAAACCCTTCCACCCCGATGATGTCCCCGATGTCCAGGAGGCGGAAGGCGTCGTAGCGCTCCCGGGCGTCATCCTGCCGGAGGTATATCTGGATCCGCCCCTGCGAGTCGGTGATGTGGCAGAATGTGGCCTTTCCCATCCTCCGCAGGGCGGCGATCCGTCCGGCGACGGACACCGTGTGCCGGGGGGCATCGTCCCGGAAGCTCTCCAGGATCTCGCGGGAGAAGGCCGTGCGGTCAAACGCGTGCGGATACGGATCGATCCCGAGGGCGCGGAGTTCCTCCAGCTCCTCGCGGCGCCGCTTCATGAGGTCGTTCAGCTCGTCGTGTTCGGGATGTTCCTGCACGGGAGGTATCCGGATGCCCTTTCTTCCCTGCTCTTCGTGAGATTCGGGTCCCATGGCACGGAAGCCCGGCGGTGCCCGGCTCCCGCACCGAGGGCTCAGCGCCTTCCCAGACAGCGCATGTTCTTGCCGTTGTACCGGCGGTAGAGGGAGCAGTACACCGGGTGCTCGCGCCGGCAGGCCCCGCTCGCGTCGCCCGGGGCGAACCGCGCATGGGGACATCCGTAGTCGCACCAGGCCGGGAGGTTTTCCGCCCTGGGAAGCCGCGCGTCCCCGCGTCTCCCGGAGGCCAGTTACTCCTCCTCCAGGCCGACCAGCCGCCGGAGGGTCCGCAGCTCGGCCCTCGTGAGACTGCGCGACGCGCCCCGCGCAAGGCCCCTCCGGGTCACCGGACCGTAGGCCACCCGCTCCAGCTTCTCCACCTCGTATCCGAGCACCTCCAGCATCCGCCGCACCTGCCTGTTCCGTCCTTCGTGGACCACGATCCCCAGTTCCTTTCCTCCCGTGCCGCCGAGCGGATGCACCTCCGCCGGAGACGTCCGTCCCTCCTCCAGCAGCACACCCTTCCGCAGGCGCTCCACGTCATGCAACGCCACCGCCCGGGTACAGGTCACCCGGTAGGCCTTCGGCACCCTGTAGCGCGGGTGCATCAGCCGGTGGGCGAACTCCCCGTCGTCGGTGAGAAGGAGCACGCCGGTCGTATTCCGGTCCAGCCGTCCCACGGGGAAGACGCGGCGGCGCAGCCGGAGGTGGCTCAGCACCGTGGTCCGGTTCCGCTCGTCGCTCAGGGTTGTAATGGTGTCCCGGGGTTTGTTCAGAACGATGTACAGATGCTCCCGGCCGGGGCGGGCCCGCTCCCCGTTCACGGTCACCACGTCCCGCTCGGGCCGGACCCTGACTCCGCAGTCCGTGAGGGCGATGCCGTTCACACGCACCTTCCCCGCCCGCACCATCTCATCCGCCTTCCGGCGCGAGGCGACACCGCACATGCTCAGAAACCTGTTGATGCGGACGACAGCCGGAACGGTCGGCTTCACGGGGGAACCTCCTCCGAACCGGGGGGGGGTGTGTCCGGTCTTCCGCCGGACCCCTCCGCCGCGGGCGCCGGCTCCTCCTCCCGACGGGTCTCCCGCTCCTCCATCTCCTTCAGCATCCGTTTCTCCACCTCAAACTCCGCCTCCGCCAGCAACTCGTCCATCTCGCGCGGCTTCGGAAGCTCGGCAAGGTCGTTGATGCCGAAGTGCTTCAGGAATTCCCTGGTGGTGCCGTACAGGAGGGGACGGCCGGGGGTGGCTGCCCGTCCCACGATGGCGATGAGGTTTCTTTCCAGGAGGCTTCGCATCACGTAGTCGGCGTTCACTCCCCGGATGGCCTCGATCTCCGGCTTGGTGACCGGCTGCTTGTAGGCAATCACGGCCAGGCTTTCCAGGGCGGAGACCGAGAGCTTGCGGCGGGACTTCTCACGGAGCATCCTGCCCAGCCAGGGC
>JBAVEL010000097.1:0-7866 GCA_049587715.1 Bacteroidota bacterium | reverse complement strand
AGGAGGGACAGAGCGGGGCCCAGGGATTTCTCCGCGCCCGCGAAGAGATTCACGTCCCGGTCCCCGTCCCCCCTCTCCAGTGTGTAGTTCACCCCTCCATGGATGCTCAGGTGGCCCGCCAGCGCGTAGTTTCGGCTGAGAGCCGCATAGAACCCGGGGGACTTCAGCCGGTATCTGTTCAGGTCTTTCAGGAACCCGTCTTTCCCCTGCGAGTCGAACCCGATGGCCACGGCCGGAAGAACCGGGCTCTCGTCCAGGACGCGAACCTTGAGATGAAACCCCGGGGCCCGGTTCATCGCGGGGTCATCCGTTCCGACCACACGCGAGCCGCCGTACCAGATCTCCGCGTGCAGCCGGTCAAAGAGCCCCAGCTCCACACCCAGAAGCACGCCCCCCTCCTGATAGAGATCCGCCTCCAGAGCCGCCGTGCTGGCGGGCAGGATTCCCGCGGTGGGTAGATCCACGATCCTCCGCGGCTCTATGTTGGCCTCCGTTCCGGCGGACCCCTGCGCGTGCGCGCACAGGGCCGGCCCCCCCGCCAGAGCCAGCAGTACCCCCGTCAGAGCGCGCCCCACCAATCCGCTCATCATCACGGCTCATCCTCCCCGAAGACCCTGCGCACATCCCGCCCCAGTTCCGGAAGCCGGGCGGGATCGGGCGGCGTCTTGCCGCCGGGGGCCCCGGAGCCCGGAGTTTTCCCCACAATCGTGAACCCCTCCGCCTCTCCCTCCGGATAATCCCGCAAGGGGGGTGGAACCGGTGCGAAGGGAATGACCTTCACCGTCCGGCGCGCCCTCTCCTGGGGCTCCGCCGCCGGAGGCCCGGGATCCGGGAAGGCGTCCCTCACAAGACCGGCCATCACACCCGCAAGATCCTCCTCCGCCAGGGTCAGCGGAGCGCCGTCCCTGACAACCAATTCGCCCCGGATCATCACGTCCGCGATATTCCCTGAGGCGTAGTGGTTCAGAAGGCACTCGGCAAGCTCCTCCCCCGCCGGGTGGCCGGGAGGGGCGCCCGGCCGCAGACCGCGGGTTGAGAAGAACACAAGGTCCGCGTCCTTCCCCGCTTCGATGGATCCCTTTCGCTCCCCCAGCCCGAGGGCCCGGGCGCCTCCCCGGGTCGCCGCCTCCACCAGACGCGCCGCCGTGAGGGAATGAACGCCCGGGGCGAGCAACGGCATCCGGTGGAGGAACCGGAGCTCCTCCATCATGTCGTGGGCTCCCCAGTCGGTCCCGAAGGCCAGGGGAATCCCCCCCCGGCAGAGCCGGGCCAGGGATGGGTATCCGGTCCGCTTGAGGGCGGAGGAGAGAGGGGAGATCACGACCGTAGCCCCCGAGGCCTCCACGATGTCCAGGTCCTCGGGTTCGAAGTGATTCAGGTGCACAAGAAGCGTCTCGCCCGTCAGCAGGCCGTAGTCCCTGAGGAGCGCCCCCGTGTCTTTCCGGAATTTCCGCCGGACCGTTTCCGCATCCTCCTCGAGTTCCGCCGCGTGCACAAGGATCCTCACACCCAGCTCCCGCGCATCCCGCAGCGTGGTCTCGAAGCCGTGGACGGTGAACTCCTTTTCCCTCCCCGCATCCATCAGGAAGCGGCCCGCCGCACCCTCCATGCGCCGGGCGGCCTGCACCTGGGCCCAGGTTCTGAGGGCCGCCACTCCGTACACGTTGCTCTGCCGCATTGCCTGGAGCATGGCCTCGAAGCCGGCCTCGTCCGCCGGAAGACCGTACTCAGCCGCGCACGTCGTGCCGTGGACGACGTGGGTGAAGAAGGAGACAAGCGTGAGCGCCCGCAGATCCGCCCGCCCCTCGGGGGAGGCCAGATGCCGGGAGGCCTGCTGCAGCCGCAGGTCCCGCTTCCACAGCGAGGGATGCAGCGCCCGGGTCCGCTCCCGGAGGAGGAGACTCTCCGCATGAGAGTGGGCGTTCACAAAACCGGGGGTGATGATCCGGCCGGAGGCATCCACCACCGTGGCCGCCCCCCGCAAGGAGGCAAAGGCGCCGGGTCCGGGGGCCGTCTCCAGAATCCGCCCCTCCCGCACCAGGAGGTCCATCGGTCCCGCGCGCCCGGCCCCATCGCAGGTGATGACCAGGCCGTTCTCGATGATCGTCAGCTCTCTCAATCTCTCCTCTCAGGAGATCCGTTTCCAGGTGGTGCCTTCTTTCCCATCCTCCAGGGAGTACCCCAGCCGCCCCAGGCCGTCCCGGATCATGTCCGACAGGGGCCAGAGTTTCTGCGCGCGCACCTCCCTGCGGACCGCCACCAGAAGATCCAGAAGGTCTTCGGTGCGGGAGCCGGCGCTCTCTTCCCCGAACCGGATCCCCAGCACTCCCTCCCCCAGCTCCGTACAGAGTCCCTCCGCCTGGCGGAGGGACTCCTCATCCACCCCCCCCGAGGCCGATTTCTGGTGCAGGTCTCTTCCCAGATCAAAGAGCACCGCGAGCGCCTGGGGGGTGTTGAAGTCGTCGTCCATGGCCGCCGCGAAGCGGCGGCGGTATTCTCCCCAATCCAGGCGGCCGGGCCCCGGCGCTCTCCCGCGCGCATCCCGGACGAGCCGGACGGCGTTTGCCAGGCGCTCCAGCCCCTTCGCCGCCCCCTCCAGCGCCTGTTCGCTGAAATCCAGCGTCCCCCTGTAGTGGCTCTGGATAATGAAGAAGCGGACCACGGCGGGACCCCAGCGGGCAAAGGCATCCTTCAGGGTGACGAAGTTGCCCAGGGACTTCCCCATCTTCCGGCCGTCCACCGTGACCATGTTGTTGTGCAGCCAGTATTTCACGAAGGGCTTTCCCGTGGCTCCCTCGCTCTGGGCGATCTCGCACTCGTGATGGGGGAACTGGTTCTCCAGCCCCCCCCCGTGGATGTCGAACGACTCACCCAGATACTGCATGGACATGGCCGAGCACTCCAGGTGCCAGCCCGGGAATCCCCATCCCCAGGGGCTCTCCCAACGGAGGATGTGCTCCGGGGAGGCCTTCTTCCAGAGGGCGAAGTCACGCGGGCTTCTCTTCTCCCCCCGCACCTCCACTCTCCCCCCGGCCATCATCTCGTCGGGAGACCTTCCCGAAAGGCGGCCGTAGCCGGGAAAGCGCTCCACATTGAAGTACACCGAGCCCCCGGCTTCGTAGGCCAGCCCCTGGGCCAGCAGCCGCCGGATGAGGGCAATCTGCTCGGGGATGTGCCCCGTGGCGCGGGGGGAGATGTCGGGCCGCAGCACGTTCAGCGCATCCATATCCTGAAAGTAGCTCCGGGTGTATTCCTCGGCAATCTCCATGGGATGCTTCCGTTCCATCCGCCCCTGGCGGAGCAGGCGGTCCTCTCCCTCCTCCGGGTCGCCCAGAAGATGCCCCACGTCGGTGACGTTCTGGACGTAGAGCACCCGGTAGCCCAGGTGGCGCAGGTAACGCACCATCACATCGAAGGAGACATAGCTTTTGGCGTGGCCCAGATGCGAGTGACCGTAGACCGTGGGACCGCAGACGTACATTCCCACGAACCCTTCCCGCAGCGGATGGAAGACCTCCTTCGCCCGGTGGAGCGTGTTGTAGACAGACAGGGCCATCGTCTATTTCCCCTTTCCCGCGCTCATGAGCTCTCGCGCCCCCTTGAGGGCGGTCTCCGTTACCTCGGCCCCGCTCAACAGGCGCGCCACCTCCCGCACCCGCTCGCCTGCGTCCAGCCTGCGGACCCGGACCACCGTGCGGCCGTCCTCCGCCTCCTTGGCCACCTGGTAGTGGAGATCCGCCAGGCCCGCGATCTGAGGAAGGTGGGTGATGGCGATCACCTGATGATATGCCGCCAGGCTCTTCAGGCTCTTCCCCACCGCCTGGGCGATCCGGCCGCTCACCCCGGTGTCAATCTCGTCGAAGATGAGCACGGGAAGGCGGTCGGCCTTTGCCAGGATGGACTTGAGGGCAAGCATGATGCGGGACACTTCCCCGCCCGAGGCGGCTTCGACGAGCGGACGCGGCGCCTCCCCGGGGTTGGCGGAGATCAGGAACTCGGCCGTGTCGTATCCCCGCCCGTCCAGGAGCACCCTTTCCCCGTCCGCCCGAACCGACTGCAGATCCTCCTCTCCGCCGGGCGCGGGCCGCCGGGCGAGTTGCGTCACAAAGACGGCATCGGGGATCCCGAGCGAGGCCAGCTCCCGCACGACGCTCCGCTCCAGGCGCCCGGCCGCTTCCCGCCTCTTTGCAGAGAGGCGCCCGGCCAGCGCACCGCACGCGTCGCGGGATGCCTCTGCCTCCCGCGTGCGCTCCGCGATTGTCTCCTTGAAGTTCTCCGCGAGGGCCGCCTCCTCTCCGATGCGGCGCCGGTGTTCCAGCACCCGCTCCAGGGTTCCGCCGTACTTCCGCTTGAGGGGGGCGATCCGGCCCAGGCGTTCCCGCGCGAGCTCCACCTGTTCGGGGCTGAACTCCATCTGTGCGTTGTAGCTCTGGATGAACCTTGCCAGTTCGCTCACCACCGCTTCGGCGGAGCCGCACTCCCCGGCCGCCGCCTCAAACTGCGGATCGATGCGGGCCAGATCATCCAGCCCCTTCCGGGCGATCACGAGCTGATCCCGCACGGAGCCCTCCCCTTCGGAGAGCATCCGGTAGAGTGTCTGTGTGGCGCCGAAGAGCTTTTCGGCGTTCTCCATCACACGCAGCCGGGTCTCCAGCTCCTCGTCCTCGCCCGGCTGCGGATCCACCGCGTCGATCTCCGCAATCTGGAACCCGTACAGGGTGCGCTTCTCCCCGAGGTGGGATTCCCGGCGCCGGAGGTCCTCCAGATCCGCCTTCCGGGCCAGGAGCCGCGCCCAGGCCTCCCCGTACTGCGCCGCCAGAGTCTCCAGGCCGGCGAACTCATCCAGCAGATCCAGATGTGTCGCGGGCCGGAGCAGCGACTGGTGCTCGTGCTGCCCGTGGAGATCCACCACCAGATCACCCACCCGGCGGAGCATCTGGAGCGTGGCGGGGGAGTCGTTGATGAAGCAGCGGCTCTGCCCCTGCGCCGAAACCTCCCGCCGGAGGATCAGCTCGTCACCCCGGGGGGTCTCCGCTGCGCGGAGCACGCATTCCAGGTGCCGGTTCCCCGCCGCATCGAAGACCCCCTCCACCACGGCCCTGGCGGCGCCCGACCGCACATCCTCCGCGTTGGCCCGAGCCCCCAGCACAAGGCCCAGCGCGTCCACCAGGATTGATTTACCCGCTCCCGTTTCCCCCGTGATGATGACGAGGCCGCAGGTGAACTCCAGCTCCAGATCGCGGATAAGGGCGTAGTCCCGTATGCGGGCTGATTTCAGCATGGGCTCACGGCACAGATGCGCCTCAATCTACCCAATGCCGCCTCCATTTTCAACGCACCTCCGCTTTCGATTGTTCAATCAGGCGAGGGGCACGCGGCGTGCCTGTCGCCGCCCCGGCGGGGATTACGAAAGGGATGAATGCGCCGCCGGGGGAGGGGGCCCGCCGCCCTCCCCGAGGAAGGCCATCTCGGGGATGTCCCGGATCACCCCGTGGTAGTAGGCATAGTGCAGGAATTCCCTGAAGCCCCTGAGGGCCTCTTCATCCAGCCGGTAGGCGATGAGGGGAAAGTAGTCCTCCGGGTCCATCCCCTCCCGGGTTCCGCCGGAGGCGCCCAGCACAAGGGCCCCGGGATTCCCGGCCGGGCGCGCCGGAGCATCGAAGGATGCCGCCGCTTCCGGGGCCAGGCCTCCCTCACGGGTGACCCAGCAGCCGTGGACGAAGGGAAGGTCGGTCATGTCATGCCAGAGATCCACAAGGTCCACCCACGTCCGGTGCGCATGCGTGCCCCGGAGGGCGGCGTCCCCCGCCAGGAGGGCCCCGTCGGCCTTTGCCAGCATCTCTTCCAGGGAGCCGCGCACGGGGACGATGGCGGGGACGGTCTCGAACTCCTCCCCCAGCACGATGCGCGCGAGCACGATTTCGGAGGCGGAGGAGGGATCGGCGGCGAGTGTGCGGATGGTGTG
Source organism: Bacteroidota bacterium (assembly GCA_049587715.1). Classification (GTDB taxonomy): domain Bacteria; phylum Bacteroidota; class Ignavibacteria; order UBA10030; family UBA6906; genus JBAVEL01. The sequence goes on along the minus strand of JBAVEL010000097.1, from coordinate 1,901 downwards.
CAGGTTATCGCGGAAATGCAGGGTGATGAGCCCGTTCCCTCCCCGGGAGACGGCGCCCGCATGCCCCGCCAGAAGGTAGCCCGCGGAGTCCCGGGCAAAGTCCAGAGGGGAGAGAAAGGCCGCATCCAGCTCCCGCTCGCGCAGGCGGCGGGCGTTCACGGCGGGAACGTCGTGCACAATGCGGACCCCCCCGGCCCCCTCCACCGCGGCGGCCAGAGGGCCGCAGAAAAGGTCCGCCTGGATGCCGGCCTGTGCGCTCACGTTCCCTCCCCGAGCCGGTTCTCCCGCCCCGCAGGGCGGGCAACGCCGGCCTCAGGCGCTCGTCTTCTGGCGGATCGCCTTGCTGGCCAGGCTCCGGAGGTAATAGAGCTTCGCCCGGCGGACGGAGCCCTCCTTCACCCGCTCGATCTTGGAGACCCGGGGAGAGTGGAGGGGGAAGATGCGCTCCACTCCCACACCGTCGGAGATCTTCCGCACGATGAAGGTGGCGCTCATTCCCGATCCGTGCCGCCCGATGACCACCCCCTGGAATTGCTGGACCCGCTCCTTGTCCCCCTCCACCACCCGGACGTGGACGTTCACGGTGTCCCCGGGATGGAACTCCGGGATCCCCGTCTTCATCTGGGTGCCGTCAACCAGCCTGATTGTGTCCATGGCCCTTCTCCGATGAGTGTTCTGTCAGCTTGTTCCTCCGCGCGGCCGTCCGGGTCCGCCGCTGTTCCTCCCTCCAGGCCGCAATCTCCGCATGGTTCCCCGACAGGAGGACCTCGGGGACCCGCATCCCGCGAAAATCCGCCGGCCGCGTGTACTGGGGGGTGTCCACCAGCTCCTCCTGGAAGGAATCCCCCAGGAGGGATTCCCCGTCCCCCACCACCCCGGGGATGAGGCGCACCACGGCGTCAATCAGCACCAGGGCCGGCAGCTCCCCGCCGGTGAGCACATACTCCCCCAGGGAAACCTCCCTCGTCACCAGACGCTCCCGGATGCGGTGGTCGATCCCCTTGTAGTGCCCGCACAGAAGCAGCATCGCCGCATGCAGCGAGAGCCTGTTGGCCAGCACCTGGGTCAGCGGCTCCCCGTCCGCCGTCAGGTAGATCACCTCGTCGTAGGCCCGCTCCCCCGTGAGCCGCTCCACGCACAGGAAGACCGGCTCGGGTCTCAGGATCATCCCGGCCCCCCCTCCGAAGGGGGCGTCGTCAATGGTCCGGTGCCTGTCGGTGGCATACTCCCGAAGGTCGTGCAGGACCACCTGCGCCAGCCCCTTCTCCTGCGCCCGCCCGATGATCGACTCCCGCAGGGGGCCTTCCATCAGGCGGGGGAAGCCGGTCACCACGTCGATTCTCACCCCTCCAGCATCCCCTCGATGAGCCGCACCCGGAGAACCCCCCCTGCAGGGTCGATTCCCTCAACGAACTCCTTCACGGCGGGGATCATGGCCTCCCGTCCCTCCCTTTCCACCACGTACACATCATGGGCAGGCATGCGGAGGACCTCCTTCAGCACCCCCACCGTGCGTCCTTCCTGGTCCACCACCCGCAGGCCCACAAGATCATCCACGAAATAGCTTCCCGCCGGGAGTCTGATCCGCTCATCATCGGGCACAAACAGCAGCGTTCCCGCCGCCGCTTCCGCCCTGGTCCTGTCATCAATCCCCTCCAGGGAGAGCCGGACCCCCCGCTGGTGCAGCGACGCAGCCCGCACGCCGATCTCGGAGGCGCCGGCCTCGGAGGGGCCCGCATAGATCCTGGTGAGGTCCAGGAAGCGCTCCCGCCTGTCCGTCAGGGGCCGCACCAGCACGTCCCCCTTGAGGCCCACCGCCCTGGCAATCACCCCCACGGCGCAGAGCCGGGTGCGCTCGGGCGCCCCGGCGGATGACATCCCCGAGCCGTCCACTCCTTTCC
>JBAVEL010000096.1:0-1970 GCA_049587715.1 Bacteroidota bacterium | reverse complement strand
CTTACGGCCTCCCGGTCCAGCCGGAGACTCAAAATTCTAAGAGGATTTTCAAAAACCCGCGGTTCTTTCATTTCTGAACCTCCTGTAGTCTCCATCCACGTTTTTTAAGCTCGGAGCTCAATGCTGCTGCCTATCATGTAGGTACCATCGTCTACTTTGCCCTCTGAGACTTGCCGGATCCGGCGCACTCGTCAAGAGATCAGCTTGCGGTGCTACTATAGACGGGAATCATACGGTGATCGTGCCATCTATTACACGGGAAACTATCTGGACCGCTCGAACGATTCTCCTTTTCCGGCGGGGGCCTCCACAATCAGCATAGGACGATGAGCGGTCTTCAGAACGCTTCTGGCAACGCTACCCATGACAAGGTGCTTCACACCGGTCCGCCCGTGGGTCCCCGCCACGATCAAGTCTACGGATTCTTCTTGCACTAAGGCAACAATCTCCCCGGCGGGAGTTGTACCAGTTCGGCAGTAGGTCCGCACATCCTTCACCAAATCAGCACATTCCTTGGCCATCAGTTGAAGGCGCTCATTGGCCACGCGTTCGGCGGCTTCAACAAGCTCATGTAGTTTTTCGGACCAATCAACATAGCCAGGGAAATCGATCACATGGAGGATGAGAAGGTGTGCTCCAAAGGCTTTCGCGTAGTCGACTGCCAGTTCCCAAGCGGGGCGGCTGTTCTCAGAAAAATCAGTGCAGAAGAGAATCTTCTTTGGAATCATGGCGGATACCTCCCTCTGATCAAGGCTGGTCAGGGACCACGAGGCACCTGTGCCCGTTCACAACCTTTTGTAGGCCGCTTATTCCTATCCCCGCGTTGCTATGCTAGAAATTCAGAAGAAATCTTCCGTAAAGCTCTCCTTTACTCGAGCCGCAAGCCCTTAGTCTCAGGAAGAGACGGTGGGTTCCCCCAAGGATCCGAGATTATGCGGCGTTCTCGCCGATTCGACGTTCCCCTTCCCGACCCTTCCGCATCTCAATACCATTTTCGCTCAAACGCAACTATTTTCAAGCGTTATCTTTGCGCTTGGCTCAACTTGTTGGGATTCACCCCGTGTGGTGTGTGATTCTTGTGGCTCGCAGAGGGGCCACAAGATGTCAAAGTGGGAGTGAATAAGCCAGGATCTCGGAACAAGGCATGCACATCACTTCAGTAAACGGTACGGCTCTGCCCTCTCGGCCCACTCACTGTTGGGATATTCCGCAGAGAGCCTCTCATAAGCTTCCTTGAGCCGCTTCGGATCATTTGTGCTCTTGTAAAGGGCAACTCCTCGGAAATACACCGCCTCGGCAGCCCAGTCGCTCTTCGGGTATTTTGCCAGAAGCTCATCGAATTTCGAGACAGCTTGTTTGGGTTCTCCCAGATCCAAGTGAGTCTTGCCGACCCCCAGCATCAGCGATGGAATCAACGCACCAGGGCGTAAGAAACCGAGAGTCCTGTGATGCTCGGCTCCTTCTTTGTCGAGAACTATGAGCGTGGGCGTCCATCTGACTTTGAAATCCACCGACAGAGGTTTGTGGTCGTATCGAACTTTCACCGGAATCATGAAACGGCTTATGAATTCGGTTACCACTTTGTTTGGATACGTAACTGCATCCATCTGTTGGCATCCGATTCAGTTGGGGTTAAAGAAATCGAGCAGTATCGACTTATTCTCGGCTTGCGCGCGTTTGATGGCCTGGTCCATGCTCGTCAACCACTGGATCTCGGAACCCTGTGTTTTCGTCGGCTCCGCGGCCATCGCGGCTGTCAGTGAAAACGAAAAAGCAATAAGAACGGCTGTCAGTAGGATTTTTTTCATGGTGTGCCTTCCCTGTTTGTTGACTGATGCTTAGTGCCAGGAAAAAAAGGAACGCCCTCCTTTGCTGTCATGAATACAAGCGCGAGATCAGGCTCCATATGGCGCTTTCAAAGCCCGCACCAACTATCCGAACACTTATCATTTTATGCAGCAGAATGTGTG
>JBAVEL010000095.1:0-18993 GCA_049587715.1 Bacteroidota bacterium | reverse complement strand
CCCCCCGCAGGCGCCGGACACGTTGCGGGATCCCGGGCCGCGGGAGCTGCGCGCCGGATCCCCCCGGGTGCGTCCCGCCATCGGCCTCAATCCAGGAGCCGGTGCAGCGCCGAAAGGACAACGCCGCAGGCCACGCTCACGTTGAGGGACTCGGCCGACCCGTAGCGCCGGATCGAGACCTGCAGATCCGCCATCTGTTTGAGCTGGTCGGACACGCCCCATGCTTCGTTCCCGAAGACAATGAGAGAGCGGGCTTCGTAGCGGACGCGGTCGAAGTGCGTGTCCCCCCCCGGGTCGGTGACGTACACCCTGTAGCCCATGGCCTTCGCCTGGGAGAGAACGGGGGGAAGGTCCACACCCGTCGCGATGGGAAGGTGGAAGACGCCCCCCATGGTTCCGCGCACCACCTTCGGGTTGTAGAGCTCCACCGAATTCCGCCCGATGAGGATCCCGTTCACGCCGAACCAGTCGCAGGTCCGCACCATGGTCCCGAGGTTCGTCGGGTCGGACACCCCGTCAAAGGCAACCAGGATCGAGGGGGTGTGGTTCTTCTGCAGGAGGGTCTCGCTGGAGTAGTGCTTCTGTTTCATCACCGCCAGGATACCCTGGAAGCTGACGGTCTCCGAGATGAGGTCCATTTCCCGGGCGGTGGTCGGGAAGATCTCGGGGATCTTCTGCTGGATTCTCTCCAGCAATGCGCGTCCTCCCTGCTGGTCCGTCAGGTCGGGGGTGTAGTACGCTTCCAGAATCCGGAAATCCGAATCCAGCGCCTCCTGCACCAGACGCACCCCCTCCACAATGAACTTCTTCCGCTCCTCGCGGACCTTGCGGTGGGTGAGCTCCCGCAGCTCCCTGAGCTTCTGTTTCGGCAGCGCCATGTCCGCGGCTCTCGTTGTGCGGGGGGAATATCACCAAACCGGGGCTCATTCTCAAGGGGCGGGGAGCGCCCCGGGTTCCCTCCAGCACACAGGCCGGAGGGTGTTCCCGTCGGAATCGAAAATCACGGCGCCGTGCGCCGATGTGAGCCGCACATCCGCCCCCCTCGCGCGGATCCGTGCCACGGTTCCAGGCCAGGGGTGGCCGAAGCGGTTCGCCCTGCCCACCGAGATCACCACGCGTTCGGGCCGGACATGCTCCAGGAATGTCTCCCCCGAGCTCTCCGCCCCCCCGTGGTGTCCTGCCTTGAGGAGCGTGGAGCGGAGGAAATCACCGTACCGGTCCGCCAGCGCGGCTTCCGTTTCCCGGGGGGCGTCTCCCGGAAGGAGGAGGGAGACACTGCCATGGCATATCTTCAGCACGATGGAGCCGGCGTTCGGATCCGCGTCCGATTGCGCTGCGGCTTCGGGGGGATGGAGCACGTAGACCCGTGCGGACTCCGAGAGCTCCAGGCGCATTCCGGCGGCGGCGCTCCTCATGGGGACCCCGGCCGCCGAGCAGACCCGAGCGAGGTCGGCACATCCCCCCGGGGGGGGCGGCCGCCCGTTGGTCACAAGGGCCCCCACCCGCAAACGGCGGAGAAGCTCGAGAGCCCCCCCCGTATGATCGTCGTGCGGATGCGTGAGAACAAGGAGATCCACGCGCCCGATGCCCCGCCGTTCCAGGTAGGGCACCAGAACGCTCCGGCCTGCATCCCACCGTCCCGACCGGTCCCCCGCATCCACCACCATCACCTTCCCCCCCGGGAACTCCACCACCGCCGCGTCCCCCTGTCCGACGTCAAGGAACGACACCCGGAGATCGTCCGGGCCCCTGGGAGGGAGCGGATCCCGCCCGAGGTGAACCGCGACGGCCAGGGACCCCAGCAGGAGTGCCGCCGAAGGCCAGTGCCAGCGCCGCGCCGAAGACCGGAGCAGAAGAGAGGCTCCCGCGCACACGGGCACCGCATCCAGCCAGTGGAACTGCGGAGTGCGGATCACCGCCCATTCCATGCCGGCGCCGAGTTCCGCCGCCCGGATGGCCCCCGCCAGCAGAAGACGGTTCACATCCCCGTAGCAGGAAGCAAGCCAGGGGGAGAACAATTCCGCCACACAGGACGCCGCGCCCGCCAGAGCCCCCGCCCCCGCGGCCGGCACCACCAGGATGTTCGCGAGCACCCCCGCCACGGGAACGCGGCCGAAGTGGGCCGCCGTCACGGGGAAACTGCCGAGTGTGGCGATCAGCGACAGCAGGCAGATGCGCGCCACGGCGAGAACCGGGCCCCGCCTCAGAAACCTGCGCGCAAGGCGATCGGTTCGCGGCATGAAGAGGACGAGGGAGGTCACGGCTGCAAACGAAAGCTGGAACCCCGCATCGAACAACTGAAGCGGACGGAAGACCAGGATGAGGAGGGCGGCCAGGCCGAGGCTGTTGACGGGGTTCGCCGGCTGCCCGGCGGCGATGCCGGCCAGAAAGACCGACGCCATCACCGTGGCCCGCACGACGGGGGCCTGGGCTCCCGTGAGGAGCGTAAAGAAGAGAAGAGCGGCTATCACAACACCCGCGCACAGGCGGTGCGGAAAGCGGAGCACTCCCAGAACCAGCATCACAAGGCCGGCCACCAGGGCCACATTCGAACCGGAGACGGCCAGGACGTGGGCTGTCCCTGAAAGGGCGAACACATCCCGGAGATCCTCGGGAAGTCCGGCCCGCTCCCCCACCAGGATCCCTTTCAGGAACTCCCCCTCCCGGCCTCCCACGGTCCGGTCCGCGGTTGCCAGAATGTGCCTCCGCACCGCGAGCACCAACCCATCCGGAAAGGGGGCCGGGGGAGCACCCCGCCACGGGCGGATATTCTCCACGGCCCGCACCCGCAGAAGAGCGGAGATGCGGTTTGCCGCCAGATACTCCCGGTAGGAGAACTCCCCCGGGTTCCGCTCCGGACCCGGAAGCTCCAGCTTCCCCCGGACCAGGAGCGCCTCCCCGGGAGCAACGCGGATGCTCTCCCTGGGGCCCTCCTGTGCGCGGACCAGGATCAGGGTGCGGAGCGAAACCGACTTCCCGCCCGCGCGCGCCTCTTCGGCATCCAGACGGAACCGGACGAGCCCCGGACTGCGCAACTCCACCTCCGCCACACGCCCCCGGATTTCCGCTTCATCTTCCATCAGGGCCGGCGGGATGCGGGGCGGACCCTCTTCGAGTGCAAGCCGCATCCCACCCGCCAGAACGCAGAGCAGCAGGGCCGGAAGCCCCGCAGCCCCCTGCACACCCGCGGGGCTCCTTCCCCGGCGGAGCAGCATCGCCGAGACCCCAAAAAGACACACCGAAGCGGGGGCCAGCACCAGGAGAGGGGCATCCGTCCACCGGCAGAGGAGAATCCCCGCGGCAAACGCCAGGGCCAGGCGCACGGCGGGGCGGGAGCACACCAGGGGGGACATGGAACACTCCGCTTGCCGCAGGAAGGATACGAACCCTTACCGCCAAAATCAACTATCTATCGCAGCATCATGATGCCGCTTCGGGAAGCGCCGTCCCGATGAGGGCGGGAGCCACGGCGGTCAGGTCCGGGAGGACCCCGGGGACGGCCCCGAGGAGCCCCGCCGCCCGTGCATGTCCGCACCCGTGGAAGAGAGCCGGGACGGGGTTCCGCGTGTGGGACCGGGTGCGGAGGTCCTCCAGGTTCCCATGGTCGCTTGTGACGAGGAGCAGGGTGCGCCCCCGCTCCACCTCATCCAGGAAGCCCCCCACGAGTCCGTCCAGAAGCTCCAGACACCGGATCGACTCCTCCATGGACCGGGAGTGTCCGGCCTTGTCGGTCAGCCAGTACTCAAAGAGGGTGAAGTCCGCTTCCCGGGCCAGACGGGCCAGCCGGCGGCCCGCCTCCTCCGCCCCGACCGTGCGCACCTCGGGATGCCCCAGATCCTTCCAACCCCGGCCCGTCACGTCCCCCGAGATCCCCCTCCCCACGGCAAGATCCTCCGCCCCCCGCAGGGGAAGTCCCGTGGCAAGGTAGCAGAGCATCACGCCGGTCACCCGCCAGGGATGGTGCGAGCGGTATTCCTCGAACCTGCGCGGGAAGGCGTTCGCATAGCACACGCGCTTCCCGCGCCGGACGAACTCCCCGAAGAGACCCTTCTGTGCCAGCAACTCCCGGAGCATCGAGGGGGGATACGGGCCGAAATGCCTTCCCATCATGCGCGCCCCGTTCACGCCCGTCAGGAGGGACGCCTGGCCGGTTCCACTCTGCGGCAGGCCCTCCACCCCCAGGGTGGCGTCCAGGATCTGCAGGGATGTCTCGCCCAGCGTCAGGGGCGCCGAGGACCGGATGAGGGGCAGCCCGCCCAGAAGCGAGCGCAGCCGGGGGGTCGGCGCGACAACAAGGGGGTTCGCCGCGGGGTCCTCCTCCCCCAGCCCCACCCCGTCCAGGAACAACATCACCACCTTCGGGGGCGGGGCCGCATGCTCCTTTTCCCCTCCCATCAGCGGGACTCCAGCATGATCGTGACCGGGCCGTCGTTGCGGATGTCCACCTCCATGGCCGCTCCGAACACGCCCGTCTGCACCCTCTCCGGCCCCAGGAGGAGGCGGCAGGAGGAGACAAACGCCCGGTAGAGCTCATCCGCCTCCTCCGGCCGGGCGGCGTCGGGGAACCCCGGCCGGTTTCCCCCCTGCGTGTCGGCGTAGAGGGTGAACTGAGACACCACCAGCATGCTCCCGCCGGCATCCTGCACGGAGAGGTTCATCTTTCCCGCCTCATCGGCGAAGATGCGCAGCGAGGCGCAGCGGGCAGCCAGACGGGAGGCCCCCTCGCGTGTATCCCCCCCGGCCACCCCCAGGAGAATGACCATCCCGCCGCCGATGGCGGCGTGTTCCCTTCCGCCGATGGAGACCCTGCCCGAGGAAACCCTCTGAATCAGCGCTCTCATCTTCCCGCTCCTTCCACCACACGCTCGATACCCGCCGCATCCTTCCAGGTGCGCACACCCTCGAGTCCCGCACCGCGGAAGATACGCACGGCTTCCGCCGACTGGTCGTACCCCACCTCCACAAGGAGAGTCCCCCCGGAGCGGAGCACCGTGGAGGCAAGATGCGCGATGCGCCTGATGAACCGGAGTCCGTCCTCCTCGTCGCAGAGGGCCATCCGGGGTTCGTACAGACGCACCTCCGGCTGCGCGGCGGAGAACTCCTGCGGGGAGAGATACGGAGGGTTGGAGAGAATCAGATCCTGAAGGGGGAGCGCCGCACAGGAATCTCCAAACACATCCCCCTCCACCAGGCGCACCCCCGACGCCCCGTGGCGGATGCGGTTCCGCTCCGCAAGTGCCAGAGCCGCGCGGCTCGCATCCATCCCCGTCACCCTGGCCCCGGGGAAGGCGTGTGCAATGGAGACGGCGATGTTCCCCGCCCCTGTTCCGAGGTCCAGGACCGACGGCTCCGCGCTCCCCCCGGCGCGCAGGAGCTCCAGGGCCCGCTCCGTCAGGACCTCGGTCTCGGGGCGCGGAATCAGCACGGCGGGGGAAACCTCGAACACCAGTCCCATGAACTCCGTCTCCCCCAGGATGTACTGGAGGGGCTCCCGCTCCATCCGCCGACGCGCAAGGGAGCGGAATGCCTGTAACTCCGCCACCCCGACCGGCCGATCGAAGTTCGTGTAGAGCTGAATCCGGCGGAGCCCCAGCACCCTTCCCAGAAGCAGCTCGGCGTTGAGGCGCGGCTCCTCCAGGCCGTGCTCCCGGAAGGTCCCGGCACAGGCCTCCACCAGGGGAAGGATCGTCCAGGAGGACCCCCGGGCCGCGTCTGGTGATGCGGCGGTCATGGGCGCATCACCCCGGGCCTCCCGTGCAGGAGCCGCCACGGGGATCCCCTCCGGAGGGAGGCGTCGTCGCACATGAAAACCGTTCCCCTCATTCCCGTTCCCTTCCGTGATGCGGGTCCCGGACCCGGAAGGCAAACAGGGCCGCTCCCACGAGGGACGCGGCGGCCCCACAGACGAAGAGAGGCTCAAACCCGAACCGGTCGCTGGCCCACCCCCCCGCCAGACCCAGGAGAAAGAGGGGGGAAAGGGAGGTGTTCATCAAACCGATGTATGTGGAGCGCTCCTCCACGGGGCCGTACTCGATGGACATGTTGTAGCGGGCCATGAGGTCGGATCCCAGGAACACCCCCAGAAAGAGGAACACGGCGTGGAACGCTTCCAGGGAGGGGGCCGCCAGACACCAGAGATTCGCCGCCAGCATGGAGAGGGCGGCGCCGATCACGACCACCCTGTTTCCCGCCCGGTCGGCCAGGACCCCGTTTGCCGCCGAGCTCAGAACCTGGGCCGCCACGAGCGTCAGGGTGAATCCACCCACCGCCCCCTCCCCGGCTCCGAAGCGACGGATCCCGTACACGGTGAAGAACCCGGCGGGGATGGCTGCCAGCACAAGCCATGCGGAGGCGCTTAGAAAGGTGCGGTATTCCCTGTTCTCCCGCAGGACCTCCGCAAGCTGCCGGGCATAGGCACGGGAGCTCTTCCAGGGCGCCGTTCTGCTGGGCTCACGCTCCACAAGCCGGGACTGGATCAGGATCGAAATGATCTGGAGAAGTGCCGCCCCGAAGAAGGCGCAGGCGTAGTTCAGGGGAAATGGAAATCCCACCAGGAGCCACATCAGCACAAGCCCGCAGAGAAAACCTCCGAGGCCGCCGAGCGAGTTCCGGAATCCCGCGGCGCGGCCCCGGCGCCCGGGGGGAATCAGCTTGGCGAACAGGTCGAACCATCCGGGGGTCGTCACCCCCAGAAGCACCTGCATGAGGGTGAATCCCCCCATGAAGAGCCAGAGGGCCGCCTCCGGAGATCTCTCCCCGAACAGAAGCACCACCACTCCCAGGAATACCACCGCAGCCCGCTCGGCCAGCCCGAACCGTATGGCCCACGGCTTCTTCCAGGGAAGCGTCTGGGCGTACCGGGCCGCAAAGATCTGGGGAAGGAACAGACCCACCCACACGATCACCCCCGCCGCCCCCACGGCCAGGTTGCTCCCCCCCAGACGCGCCACCAGCGCGGGAACCACCGTCTGCGATGAGATGAGCGCGGCCCCCGAAAGGAAGACCGCCCCCTCGGCCACGTTCAGGCGGAAGTTCCTGCCTTCGGGATCCCCCGCATCCGGATGTGGAACCTCAGCGCGGGGCATCCCCCCCGCCCCGCGTCACCCGGAGTGTGGAGTCGGTCCAGGCAATCACGCCCCCCACCATTGTCAGGTGCGCGGCCGTGCCCGGAATCTCCCGGGCGGGACACCGCATGATATCCCGTGAGAGCACCAGGAGATCCGCGTCCATCCCGGGAGCCAGGATGCCCCGGCGATCCTCCTCGAATGCCGCCCACGCCCCCCAGAGAGTGAACGCCTTGAGGGCCTCCTCTCGCGTCATCCGCTGTTCGGGGTGCCAGCCCCCGGGGGGATTCCCGCCCGGGTCCTGCCGCGTGATGGCGGCATGGAATCCCGCAAACGGATCCGGACTCTCCACCGGAAAATCGGATCCCGCAGGAATCACGCACCCTGCATCCAGCAGACTCCGCCATGCATACGAGGTGCGGGCCCTCTGTGAGCCCACACGGTCCTCCACCCACCCCATGTCGGAGGTGCAGTGGACCGGCTGCATGGAGGGAATCACCCCGAGGCGTGCGAAGCGGCCGATGTCGGGCCCCGCCAGCACCTGCGCATGCTCCACCCGGAACCGGAGCGCCCCTCCGTTTGCCCCTTCCAGGCGGAACGCCTCTGCATAGGCATCAAGCACAAGGGCGTTGGCCCGATCCCCGATGGCGTGCACGCACATCTGGAACCCGGAGCGGATCGCCGTCCGGGCTGCACCCACGATGCGATCGGAGGAGACGAGCGTCAGTCCCCTGTGGAGCGGCTCGTCATTGTAGGGCTCCAGAAGGGCCGCCCCCCGGGACCCCAGCGCCCCGTCCGCATAGAGCTTCACGGCGCGCACGGTGAGCCGGCCTCCCTCGTCCACCAGCGGCCCCCCGGCTGCGCGGCGCACCCAGGAGGTGTCCTCCCCGTCCAGCACGGCATAGACCCTGATGGGAAGGCGCCCCCCGCCCGCCAGCTCCCTGTAGAGGGAGATTCCCTCCGCATCCACCCCCATATCATGCACTCCCGTCAGACCCGCCCGGGCGCAGGCAGCCGCACCCCGGAGAACGGCACCTGCCCGTTCCCCCCTGGAAACCTCGGGGAGGTGGTTCTCCAGCAGGTCCACCGCCCTGTCCACGAAAACACCCGTGGGATTCCCCTCCCGGTCCCTCAGGATGCGCCCCCCCTGGGGATCCGGGGTCCGCCTGTCCAGGCCTGCCAGCTCCATGGCCCGGCTGTTGACCCATACGGCATGGCCGTCCACGCGCTTGAGGTACACGGGCACCTTGCCCGACACCGAGTCCAGGATGGCCGCCGTTGGGAACAGGGGGGGATTCCACCGGTTCTGGTCCCACCCTCTCCCGCGCACCCAGGCCCCGGCCCCGGCGCTGCGCGCCGCCCCCCCCACAAGATGCTGGATGTCCGCCGGGGAGGAGGCGCCCGTCAGGTCGAGGCCCGCGAGGGCGGCTCCGAGGCCTTCCAGGTGTCCGTGCGAGTCCGTGAAACCCGGCACCACCGCCTTCCCGCCGGCATCCAGCCGGGGGGCGTCGGGGAAACGGGCCTCGAGATCCCCTGTGGAGCCCACCTCGAGGATCTTCCCTTCCCGGATCGCCAGGGCCCCGGCACGCGGCCCTGCCGCATCGCCCGTGTACACGACGCCGTTGACGAGGAGGAGGTCGGGGAGGGATTCCCCCGGGAAGAGGAGCATCACGAGGAGGGCCGCCGCGGCGGCCAGAGCGAGCACAAGAGCATGAGAGCGCTTCATGACCGTTCCCGATGTGAGCCGTCCGGGGAGGGACGGGCCGCAATATAGAGAATGACGTGCCCAGAATCCAGCCGTTGCGGGTTGCACCTCTGGAGGGAATTCTCTACGTTGGGCCCCGCGGCTCCGGACCACGCACCGACACCTGGATAACGGCCATGCCCAGACGACTGCCCCGCATCCCGACGGAGGAACTCCGGCGTTTCATCTCCATCGTCCGGCGTCTCCGCCGCGAATGTCCCTGGGACCGGCGTCAGACGCACCGGTCCATCCGGCACAGTCTCATTGAGGAAGCCTACGAAGTGGTGGAGGCGCTGGACGCCGGGAATGCGGTGGAGCTCCGCAGGGAGCTGGGGGATCTGCTTCTCCATGTGGTCATGCACGGGGTCATCGCCGAGCAGGCGGGGGAGTTCACCCTTGCGGAGGTGGTGGGCGATGTCACCGCCAAACTCATCCGGCGTCATCCCCACATCTTCAAACGCAGGACCCGCCTGAGCGCAGACCAGGTGCGGGGGCAGTGGGAGCGGTTGAAGCTGCGGGAGGGGCGGACATCCCTGCTGGACGGGGTACCCGTCTCTCTGCCCGCCCTTCAGCGCGCCGAACGCGTGCAGGAACGCGCCGGGCGTGTCGGGTTCCAGTGGGACAGAACAGAACAGGTCTGGCGGAAGGTGCAGGAAGAGCTGCGGGAGTTCAAGCACACCCTTGCCCGGCCGGGAAGGGCGCGCCGGGAGGCGGAATTCGGGGATTTCCTCTTTGCGCTGGTGAACTACGCCCGCTACGTGGGGGTGCATCCGGAAAACGCACTGCGCGGAACGACGGACAAGTTCATCCGGCGCTTCCGCTACATCGAGCGCTCCCTCGCGCGACAGGGGCGGGACCCGCACCGATCCACCCTCCGGGAGATGGACGCCCTCTGGGAGCAGGCCAAGCGCCGGGGGCTCTGACCCCGCGCCTCAGGGTGCTTCGGCCGGCCCGTTTCCGTACTTCTCGTACGCGTCGATGATGTCCTTCACCAGCCGGTGCCGCACCACGTCGTTCCGGTCCAGATAGGCGAACGCAATCCCCTCCACCCCCTTCAGCACGTCCTGAATCTGCACGAGCCCCGAAGAGGCCCGCGAGGGCAGGTCGATCTGCGTCACATCCCCCGTCACGATGGCCCGGGCATTCGGACCCAGACGGGTCAGGAACATCTTCATCTGCATGGCCGAGGCGTTCTGCGCCTCGTCCAGAATCACAAAGGCGTTGTTCAGCGTGCGGCCCCGCATATAGGCGAGGGGGGCAATCTCGATCACCCGCTTCTCCAGATAGCCGCGCAGCTTCTCGCCCGGCAGCATGTCGTCCAGGGCGTCGTAGAGGGGGCGCAGGTACGGATCCACCTTCTCCTTCAGGTCTCCCGGAAGGAACCCCAGGCTTTCCCCGGCTTCCACCGCCGGCCGCGTCAGCACGATCTTTGTGATCTCGTGGTTCCTGAGACTCGCCACCGCCATGGCCACCGCCAGGTAGGTCTTGCCCGTGCCTGCCGGGCCCACGGCGAACACAATGTCATTCCTCCTGACCTGCCGGAGGTATTCCCCCTGCCCCGGGGTCCGTGCCCGGATGATCTGGTTCTTGGTGAAGAGCACCACCGCATCCAGCTCGTCCGAGGTGAGGGATCCCGCCAGCGTCCCGGAAAGGGCCCCTTCCCCGTTCCCCTTCACCAGATCCACAACCGTGTCCACGTCGTTCGTGGTCAGGTTTCCGTTTCGCGTCAGGATGAACATCAGCTCCCGGAACACCCGCTCCACCTGGTCCACCTCGGAGGTTTCGCCGCGAATGGTGATCATCCCGCCCCGCACCACGATGGTGGAGTCGAACCTGCGCTCCACGATCTGAAGATTGGCGTCGTTCAAACCCAGGAGTCCCAGGGCATCCACGCCTTCCAGCTTGATTCTCTTTTCCGTCACTCCCTCCCCCGTTCTCTTCTTCTCTGTGGCACCCGCCCGGAAAAACGGAAAGCCCCCTCCCCTGTCACGGACAGGAAAGGGGGCTCATGCGTGACGTTCTCGGCGCCGTCTTCCGGACCCTCCGGCCCCTCAGGGAAGCCCGCTCACGAACCGGATTTCCGGCGGTAGTAGGTGCGGGCGGCGGATTTCTCCTCCCCGGTCAGCTCGCCCTTGGGCGGGATCTTCAGCTTCTGGCCGGGATGGATGACGTCCGGATCGCGTATCTGGTCCCGGTTTCCCTGCCAGATCTTGGGCCAGAGCCAGGCATCGTTGTAGATGTCCCGCTTCTTGGAGATGTTCCAGAGGCAATCCCGGTCGCGGGACCAGGTCCCCACGGTGTAGGTCTTTCCGGACCCCCCGAGGGTGGTGCGCAGGCTGGCAACCTTCTGGTCCAGCGCCGTCAGGCGGTCCCAGAACTCGGGAATCAGCGAGAGCTTGTTCTGCCAGAGCCGCTTCACCGTCGCCTCCAGCTCATCCACTTCGCCGCTCCGCGCCAGGAGGTCGGCATCCGAGAGGCGGATGAGATCATTGGCCTTCCGCTCGGCCGCCTCGATCTCGGCCCGGTATGCAGCGGCCTTCCCGGCATCCGAACCGACAAGTGCGTACAGCTCATCCATGCAGGCCTGCAGGTCCGCATCCAGCCGCGAGGACTCACCCCGCATGTTGTCCAACTGGGTGCGGAGATCCGCCGCCTTGCGTGTCAGATCATTCACCTGGGCTCTGGCGCGCTCCATCTCCTGCTGCCACTGCTCCATGCTCATGTCCTGGGCGAGTGCGGAGCAGGCGCCGAAGGCGAGGGAGGCAAGAACCAGAAGAATCAACCACCGTGCTTTCATCGTCGGGTACTCCTTCCTTGGATTCCGGGTCCTGTCACTTCGCCAGCCGCTGCCGCACCACCTGCTGGTCGTCGGCGCATTTCTTCAGCTTGGCGTTCTTCTCCGCGATCTCCCTCTCCAGGGCGTTCTTCTGCTGTTCCAGCGAGGATACCTCCCTCTGCAGAGCCGAGGCCTGGTCCCTCAGCTCGTTCAACTGCCTCAGTTCCTCTTCGCCCGGGCCGGAGGAGCAGCCCGCAAGCACAAGTCCTCCGGCAAGGAGGACGGCGGCGGCAACGGACAACCTCGATGTCATGGCCATTGTCCTACGACTCCTTGATGATGTGCGACTATGTCTGCGTTCGCTTCGAGAACCGCGTGAGATGATACCAAAAAGGGGGCACTTTGTCAAGGGTTCAGCCCAGCAGTCCCCGCTCCGCCAGGCTCGTGAAACGGTCGCCTGCAATGATAATATGGTCGTGCAGGGGGATTCCCACCACCTTCCCGGCCTCCGCAAGCTGGCGGGTGATCTGAATATCCTCCCGGGAGGGTTCCCCGTTGCCGCTGGGGTGGTTGTGGATGACAATGAGCCCGGCGGCCCTGTGGTCGATCGCCGCCTTGAACACTTCCCGCGGGTGCACCAGACTGGCGTTGAGGGTTCCCGAGGTGACTTCCACTTCCCGCTTCAGCCCGTTCATGGAGTCGAGCAGGAGCGCGTAGAACCGTTCGGTGCTCTGGTCCCGGACGCGGGGGATCATCACCCGGGCGGCGTCCTCGGGAGAGCGGATAATGACCCGCGGGCAGCCGTCGCCCGCCTGCACACGCCGCCCGATCTCGAAGGCCGCCACCATCGCCACCGCCTTGGCCGGTCCGATGCCCGGCACCCTCATCAGCTCTTGGGCCGCAAGGCCCGCCAGGGAGCGGAGCGTGCGCGCCTCGGCCAGGATCCCGTGCGCCACATCCAGGGCCGTCCGTCCTCCCGTCCCGCACCGGATGAGGAGGGCCAGGAGCTCCGCATCGGTCAGGGCCCCGGCGCCCCGGCCCAGCAGCTTCTCCCGCGGGCGATCGTCCGGGGGCCAGTCCGTGATGCGTGTCCGGGAGGGAACCCGCACGGGGGATCCTCAGCGGTTCCGCTCCCCGCCCCCCAGGGGTTCCGCAACGTCCACCTCCGCGATGCGCTCCAGGGAACTCCCGTCGTAGCGGAGCATGTGCAGCCGGGAATTCACTCTCCCCCTGGTCAGGGTGACCGCCCCGTGATATCCCCTGAAGCCCGCCGTCCTGCGCAGGGCTTCCGCCACCGCCTGTCGTGTGGACGCCCCCGCACGGATGATACCGAGGATCAAGCGTGCGGTGTCGTAGCCGTAGAGGGAGTTCCGTGTGGGGGGCTTTCCCGTCCGGGCGGCATAGCGCGCGGCGAATGCCGCATAGGCCGGGTCCCCCTCCTCGGTGTGACTGTCGGACTCGAAGACCACCCCGGCCGCGTAGCGTTTGTGCACGTCCAGCTCCCCCAGATCGCTCCATTCTCCCGACCCCAGCATGCGCGCCCCCAGGTTGAAGTAGACGAGCTGGGAGGCCACAACCCCGATCTCCTCCGGGGAGCTGATGGGAAGAAAGATGCCCTGGATCCCGCGGGCCGCCTGCCCCATGCTGTCCGCCAGGGCCGGCACATCCGCCAGGTCCAGGCCCAGGGAATCCAGGATGGCCCGGGCGCCGGGTCCCAGGAGGGCGGTGGCGGGAACCACCGCGGAGCGCTCCAGCAGGGAGTCCAGAACCCGGATCGGGACCCCCGCCCCCGCGAGGCGGGCAATATCTCGCCGGTTCATTCTGCCCGCAAAGGAGATGCGGGGTTCGGCCGATTCCATCACGGCTTTCCTCCGGATGGAGGCGATCTGGCGGGAAAGGTCGCTCTCACCCCGTGGATACCATTCCACGGCAGCCACACGCGCTCCCACACCGAGTGCCTCCGAGACGAAGCCCTCGACCGCCTGCCTGCCGGCCGGGGTGGAGGGCGCCAGCACCGCGAGCGTTCTCATCTTCTCGTTCAGCACCGCATGGCGGGCCACGGCCCGCCCACGCGTCTCGTGGTCCGGATTCGCCTGGAACACAAAGGGCCCCGTGGCGGCGATCCCGCCTGCGTTGGCGGTGGGACTGACCAGAGGAATCCCCCGTGCGTTGGCGCAGGGGGCGGCGGCGGCGGCTTCGTGTGAGAACACGGGCCCGACGAGAGCCACCACCTCCGGATCCTCCGCCAGCTCCGCGGCGTATCGCGCAGAGGCGGCGCTGTCCCGCTCCGTGTCCCGCACCTCGGCAGCCACTTCCAAGCGGGCCCCGGGATCCTCCTGGTACTCCGCCACCGCCTCCATGATTCCCTCGTATACCTCGGTTCCGATCTGCCGGGCACCCGAGGGCTCTGCCTCCCGCATCAGGGGAACCAGAACCCCCAGCTTGACCCTGTTCCGGAGCAGGACCCCGGAACGCACCGCCTCCAGACGGGCTGCATAGGGGTGGCCCTCATATCTCAGCTCCAGGGTGTCGGCCGCCACGGAGGAAGCCGCCACATTCCCCCCCTCCAGCTCCCGTTCGGCGAGCACCATCCAGAGGAGGGCCCTTTCGGGCGCCGCAGGGCTCTCCTCTATGAAAGAACGGAGAGCGGTGACCGGGAGGTGGGTGCGTGCAACGGCCTCCACGGCCTCCTGGATGTGCCCCTCCAGGGGCCCGGCGCGGGGTGCCTGACCCGCCTCCCGCCAGGCCGCACAGAAGAGCCGGAGCGCCTCCTCGTAGCGCCGGATGCGCATGGAAACCAGCCCCAGGGTGAGCCGCGCATCGCTTGTGTAACTGCTCCAGGGATATGCGGCAAGAAACTCGCGCATGGTGCGGGAGGCCTCCAGGCTCTGTCCCAGCCAGTAGTGGCACTTCCCCTTCATGATATGGGCGGCTGTGGTGCGCTGGGTGGTGCCGGACATGCTGAGGATCTCTCCGAACAGGTCCCGGGCGTCCGCATAGCGACCCTGCGTGAACTGCTCCACCCCCCTCAGAAAGAGGCGCTCCGCCTGCGGAGAATACGCATAGGGCCGATTCCCGTCCGGGGTCCCGGAGAGAACGGCCGCCAGCATCAACAGGAGCATTGTCATGATTGCATACCTCCCAATCGGCGGCCTCGTGCCGCTCAGACGTCCCTGCCCAGAGCCCTGAGCCCCGCCCCCGTGCCCCCCCAGAAGACAAGGGCCGAGATCATCCCCACGGCCGCAAGGGGCCCTGCAAAGAGCCACGGATCCGCACCGCCGGGGCCCTGTGCGCGCTCGAAGTACCGCTGGAGCGGGATGAGCAGCATGCCGGCTGCCAGCACCAGATACAGCATACCCGCCAGGAATGTCAGCGAGGCCCCCTGGGAGGACGCCACCCGGACGGGGTTCTTCTCCCTGTAGAGGGCGAACCAGGTTCCCGCTCCCAGGTTCAGACCCGTCAGGGCGAGCGCCGCGCACACGGCGAACGCGCCCCCCACGGCGGCAATCACCCCATCGCCTCTCATCATCCAGAGGGAGCTCACGGCCAGAGCTCCCCCGAGGGCCGTCACCCAGACCAGCGAACCCGCCGTCTTCTGCCAGTACAGGCGTCTCAGAGGAAAGGGGGATGTGCGCACGCACCAGAACGACTCCCCTTCCAGGCTGGAGGCGGGAAACACGAAACGGAGGGTGATGGAGGCGATCAGAAACCCGATGAAGAGAAACACCACCAGGATGGTGGCCGCCTGCATCACGGGGGGGCCGGGCTTGACGTTCAGCGAGCCGGCGGAAACCACAAAGATAACCGCAACCAGGAGCATCAGGATGAAATGGAGCCACTGGCCGGGGTCGCGGAGAAACATCCAGAAGTCCCTCTTGACCAGGGCTTCCAGCGGAGGGGATATCCCCCACCCCCTGCCGAACTCCATCCACCCGAGCCGCAACGGGGTCCGGGGGGCGCGCAGGGCCTCCGCGTCCTGTGCCGCCGTCCAGGTGGCGTAGTAGAACCGGCGCGCCGCCGCCGCCGCCAGGATGACCAGGGCCACGGCGGTCAGAAACAGGAGCGTGAAGTACGGGAGGGCCCTCCCGAAATCCCCGTACACCGACCAGTAGAGGAACTCGGTCACCCAGTGGCTCGGAAGATACCGCACCAGGGGAGGATCCAGATACCCGAAATACGCGTCCACGTTCGGGTAATGCCGCATGACCTCCGCAACGAGCGCGCCGGGGTTCGTGATCCGGAAGTAGACGTAGATCGCCCCGGCGTATCCCGCCAGGAGCATGCCCAGCAGAGGCCGGACCCCGATCCGGGCCGCCGCCGCGATCAGGGCCATGAGCATGCTCACGGCCAGGATGCCCGCAATCATCATGAAGGGAAGCATCACCACGAGGGCGGTCAGGAGCAGGAACCACCACGGCAGGTGGAACACGGTCCCGTATCCCGCGAGCGCCGCCACCCCCAGGATCGTGAGCGTGGCGGAGCTGGCAAAGAAGTTGTCCAGGAACCGGATCAGGAAGATCTTCTGGTGTGAGAGGGGAAGGCTCATCAGGAAGTGCACCTCCCCCGACCGGTAGAGCGTGGCGTAGGCCACGATCATGTTCCCCAGATGCACCGTCACGAAGAACACGTAGAGCAGCATCGAGAGGAAGCGGTGAAAGAGGAAGTGCCCGATGCGCGCGTCGTGCATCAGGTACTGGCCGAACGCGCGGGCGATGCCGAACACCCCGAGGGCGAATCCCCCGAAGATGATGAGGGTGGCGGCGGCCTTCAGGACCGAAGCCCCGTCCCACCGGCGGAGCCCGGCCCGGAGGGAGGCGAAGCGCACGCCGGCCACCAGCAGGAGGTCGCGCATGGCCCTACCGGGTCAGCTCCAGAAACACCTTCTCGAGCTGCCCGTCGCGGGGACGGGAAGCCGGGCGGGTCTCCTCATAGATGATCCGGCCCTGCTTGATGATGGCGATCCTGTCGCAGAGCTCCTCCACGATCTCCAGCAGGTGGGTGGACATGAAGACCGTCATCCCCTCCCGCGTCTTCCTCGACAGCGTGTCCTTGACAAGCCGGGCGCTGCGGGGGTCCAGGCCTACGATCGGCTCATCGATGATGAGCACGGCGGGATCATGCAGAAGGGCCGCCGAGAGCACCACCCGCTGCCGCATCCCCTGGGAGTACTCCTCCCCCCGCTTGTCCAGAAAGGAGCCGATCTCGAACACCTCATCCATCTGCCGGATCCGTTCCCCCAGGGACCGTTCCGGAATCCGGAAGAGCCCCCCCACAAAGTGGAGGAACTCCCTCCCCGTCAGCTTGTCGTAGAGGTGGGGCTGGTCGGGAACGTACCCGAAGCTGCGCTTGGCGTCCACCGGAGCCCGCTGGATGTCGTGGCCTCCGACGAGACAAGCTCCCGAGGTGGGGCGGTAGAGCCCGGTCATCATCCTGATGGTGGTGGTCTTTCCCGCCCCGTTCGGTCCCAGAAAACCGAAGAACTGCCCCGCCGGAACGGACAGCGACAGCCCGTCCACGGCGGTGAAACCCCCGAACTTCTTGACAAGTTGCCGGAGCTCAAT
The DNA here is from genome assembly GCA_049587715.1 of Bacteroidota bacterium. GTDB lineage: Bacteria > Bacteroidota > Ignavibacteria > UBA10030 > UBA6906 > JBAVEL01. The sequence continues at coordinate 1,848 of JBAVEL010000095.1, read as the reverse complement.
CATGGAGACGTCCGCGAAAATCGGGTGCGCACATGTGTCGGAAACCGTTGTGAATGTACGGGAAAGCCCTGCTAAGAATCAACCGGAGCGGATCCGCCGGGGGCCGCGCGCCCCCCGAGCCGACCGGGACTCCGGGCCCGATGCCTTCCGAGCTCATGAGCGGGGAGGAACTCCCCCGCGGGCTGCCCGGCCGAGCGTATGGATCGCCAGGCCTGCACTCGGAAGCACGACCGCGGCGCAGAGGGGGAGGAACCAGACACCCGCGCCCTCCGCATATCCCATGGCGGTCAGGAGACTCATCCAGAGCAGGAAGGCCGGCACGGCGATCAGCTCGGCGCGCAGAAGGGCAAGCAGAACGCGTGCCCGCACACGCAGATCCGGCCCGCCCCCGGCGGGCGGAGGGAGAACCGCCGCGCGCCCAAGCAGCCACCCGAAACCTGCGAACAGCACGCCGCCCAGAACGGGATGTGCAAGAAGCAGGAGCCTGGATCCCGCCGCAAAGGGAAGGCCGTCGGGTCCGAAGGAAAGAGGAACCCGTTCGGGGATCTCTCCCCAGAGATTCACCAGGGCGAACACCTGGAACGCCAGGGCGGCCATGGAGACAAGATCCAGAATGCGCTCCGCACCCGGGCGGTGCGCCGCCGCAGCGGGGCCCTCCCCGCGATGGACGGGGTTTGTCACGGCCTCCCCCGGTGCAGAGTCGCCCGGTCCGCCCCCAGGGCCGATGCCCGCTCGATCGCCTCCCGCGCCCTGGACGGCTCCCCCCGGCTCTCGAGCAGGAGTCCCATATTGAGCCAGGATCCCGCATGCAGGGAGTCCGCCGCCAGTGCCCGCGCATACCAGGCGAGGGCGCTGTCCGGCTCCCCGGCAGCCGCACACAACACTCCCAGGTTGAAGCGCGCATCCGGAGAGGATGGATCCAGAGCCGCCGCGCGCCTGTAGGCGGAGGCGGCTTCCTCGGCGAACCCGCCGCGGGCCAGCACAGTGCCCAGATTCAGCCAGGCATCCGGGTGGCGGGGTCTGAGAACGGCGGCGCGCCGGTAGCACGGGATCGCCTCTTCGGGGCGCCCGCTCCGTTCCAGCACCACGCCCAGATTGAACCAGGTGTCGCCCCGGGAGGGATCCAGAGAGGCCGCCTTGCGGAGGAGCGCCTCCGCCTCGGGGGCGGAACCTGCCGCCGCAAGAAGGAGAGCCAGGTTCACCCGGGCATCCACCGCCGGAGGCCGGAGCTCGATCGCCCGGACATACATCTCCGCCGCCCGAGGGGCCATCCCTTTCCGCTCGTACACCACTCCCGCGTTGTAGGCCGCATCCGGGTTCAGCGGATCGGTCCCCAGGATCCGGAGGAACTCCCCCAGGGCCTCCTCCACACGCCCCTCCTCCAGCAGCAGGATTCCCAGGTTGTTCCGCGACGGGCCGTGCGAGGACTCAACGCGGAGGGCATGCCGGTATGCCTCCCGGGCGCTGTCCCTGTGGCCCATGGAGGCATAGGCAATCCCCATATTGTAGTATGCCTCCGTATAGAGGGAGTCCAGTCCGATGGCCCGTCGGTAGAGGGCCACCGCTTCCTGCGGGCGTCCCTCCTGGAAGACGGCCGCTCCCAGGGGAACCAGGGCGAGAGGCGTGGGACGGGGCGTGGACTCCGCCGCATGCCGCCAGAGGGTCACCGAGTCGGCCCAGAGGGGAATCTGGCGCAGGCTCAGCGCACCCAGCACAGCCAGGGCCGCACAGACCGCCGCCGGGACGATCCGCCGGCGTTTCTCCCCCCGGCGGACCCGCCCCAGGAGACCGCCGGCCGCCAGACTCAGGCCGGCCCCCGGGAGGTACGCGTAGCGGTCGGCCCAGGGC
>JBAVEL010000094.1:0-17845 GCA_049587715.1 Bacteroidota bacterium | reverse complement strand
GCGTGGAGGGCCGGCGCGGCCCTGCTGGCGGCCCTTGCCGTGACCGGCTGCGACAGGGGGATCGCGCCGCCCGAGACGCTCCCTCCGGCGGGGATCATGACGGGAACGGTGACCTTTCTCTCCTGGGACTCGGCGGGGTCCACCTACGACATCCGTCTGGTGGCCTTCCGCAGGTTTCCCCCTACCAGCATTCTCGAGGAGGTCCTGACCGGACGGGCGGTGGTGCATCCCCCCGTCGGACCGGGTTCCGTGCCTCTTGCCCTCCCCGATACGCCTGCGGTTTCCTACACCGTGAGGCTCCCTCCCGGGATCTACCCCTACGTGGTGGTGGCGCAGCAGTTCGGTCCCGTGTTCAGCTCCGACTGGCGGCCCGTGGGACAGTATGACCTGGATTCCAACCTGGCGGTGCCCTCCCCCGTGGAGGCCGTTGCGGGGGATACCACCCGGAATGTGGACATCACGGTGGACTTCACGCGCCTTCCTCCCCCCCCGTTCCGATGAAAGCGGCCCTGCTGTTCCTGCTGCTTGTTCCCGGGTCTGCCGCCGAGGCGGGCGCCGTCCGCGGGACGGTGACAGCCGCCGAAGACGGCCATCCCCTCCCGGGTGTGAACGTCACGGCTGCGGGGACCTCCCGGGGAACCGCCACCGGCGTTCAGGGGACCTTCTTCCTGGGGGGGCTGAGACCGGGGAGATTCTCCCTCTCCTTCTCCCGTCTGGGATACCGCCGGGAGACCCTGGAGGACGTGCCGGTGGGGGAGGGGGATACGACCGTGGTGAGCGTCCGGCTGGTTCCGATCCCCATCCAGACCGAGGACGTGGTGGTGACGGCCAGCAAGCGGGAGCAGTCCCTGCTGGAGGTTCCTCTGAGCGTGGCCGTGGTGGACGGATCCACCCTGTCCCTGCGAAACAACCTCACCCTGGATGAAGCCCTCCGGTCGGTTCCGGGCGTGAACATGACCGAGTACCAGGTGAACATCAGGGGGTCCAGCGGCTACAGCCGGGGCGCGGGGAGCCGCGTCCTGATGCTTGTGGACGGCATTCCCTTCCTGACCGGCGACACACGCGAGCTGAATTTCGAGACCATCCCCGTGGGCATCGTGGACAGGGTGGAGGTGGTCAAGGGGGCGGGCTCCGCGCTCTACGGGTCCAGCGCCCTGGGAGGGGTCATCAATGTGCTGACCCGCCCCGTGGGCGAGGAGCCCCGCACCGCAGTGCGGGCCTACGGCGGGTTCTACGGAGAGCCGTCGTACAATGCCTGGACCTGGGGGGGAGGCACGCGGACCTTCGACGGGCAGTCCGCAGAGCACTCCTTCTCCGCCGGGGATCTTGGTGTTCTGCTCTACGGTTCCCGGCAGGCGGACGACGGGTACCGGCAGAACGACTTCCGGAGGCGCATCAACGGCTACCTAAAAACCCGTTACCGGTTCCCGGACGGGGATGCCGCCACGCTGACCCTGAACGTCATGGAACAGCGCAGGGGGAGTTTCCTGTACTGGCGGGATCTGGCCCATGCCCTGGTTCCCCCCGAGGTGCAACAGGGGGATGCCGTCCGGTCCACCCGCTTCTTCCTGAGCGGACAGTATGCGGGATCGGCCGCCAAAGGGGGGCTGTTCACGGTCCGGGCCATGTGGTTTCGCAACCGCTGGAACGACACCATTGACACCCTCGTGAACGATTCGCGCTCCGACGTCATGCGGGCCGAGGCCCAATGGAGCTTCACGCTTTCTTCCGCGCATGTCTTTACGGCCGGGGCCGAAGGTTTCCTGGAGGGGGTGCGGTCCGACCTTTTCGGCACCAGACGGGGCGGGGGAGGGGCGGTGTACGGCCAGGACGAGTTCCGGATCGGGGGCGATGTCCGCGTGAGCCTCGGGGCGCGATACGACCTCCAGGACCTGGATTCCCTTCCCTCGAGCAGCCAGTTCAATCCCAAGGCGGGCATTCTCTGGACCGTCTCGGGGGCCACCGCGGTGCGGGCCTCCTTCGGGCGGGGATTCCGCGCCCCATCCGCGGCCGAGGCCTTCATCACGACGCAGGCGGGCGGGCTGGACATCGTGCCCAATCCCGCGCTGAGACCCGAACGGAGCTACTCGTATGAGGTGGGCGTGACCCATTTCGTGGGGGAGGCCCTGCAGGCGGACCTGGCGGCCTTCCAGGCCGACCTGTACGACCTGATCGAGCCCCGTTTCGTGCCCCTGGGGGGGCGGCTCAAGGGGCAGTTCAACAACGTGACCCGCGCGCGTGTGCAGGGCCTGGAGACCACCCTCCGCGCGGCGGCCGGGGGGAAGCGGGTGCTGGTGGAGACATCCCATACATACGCGTTCGGGCGCGACCTGACGGACGGCGGCGTGCTGAAATACAGGCCGCGGCATGTGGCGACCGCCTCGGTGCTGGTGCGGCTGGGTGTGTTCGAGATAGGCGGGGACTTCCGGTATCTCTCCCGCACGGAGCGGATCGACCCGGAGTTTTCCTCCTTCGTGTCCGACGCCGAAACGCGCGGGAGCACCTGGGTGACCGATCTGAGGGCGCGGGTCCGCCTCGGGGGCCCCTCCGGACCTGCAACGGTGGCCCTGGGAGTGAACAACGTTTTTCAGTACAACTACGTGGAGTGGATCGGCAATCTGGCCCCGCCCCGGAGCGTGTTCCTGGTGCTGGAGACGCTCCTGTAGCGGGCCCCGCCGGCGGAAGGGAAACGAAGGGATGCTCGTCGATACGCATGCGCACCTGACCTCGGAGCAGTTCGATCCGGACCGGGACGAGGTGATACGCCGGGCCCTGGATGCGGGTGTGGAATGGATGGTGAATCCGGCCACGGATCCGGAGGATTCCCGGCGGGCGCTGGCTCTGGCGGAACGGGAGCCGGCGGTCTTTGCCTGCGTGGGGCTGCACCCACATCAGGCGGGATCCGCAGGCCCCGGTTGGGCGGAGGAGATGGAGCGGATGGCCCGTCACGAGCGGGTCGTGGGCATCGGGGAGATAGGGCTGGACTACCACTACCTCCATGCCCCGCCCGATCTCCAGAAGGAGGTCTTCCGGGAGCAGCTCGCAATCGCCGCCCGGCTGGACCTGCCGGTGGTGGTCCACACGCGGGAATCCCTCGGGGACGCGCTCCTGATTCTGGAGGAGTTCACCGGGGCCCATCCCTCGTGGCGGACTCCGCGGGGGGTTCCCCCGGGCCGGTATCCGGGTCCCCGGGGGGTGTTCCACTGCTTTTCCGGAGACAGGGATGCGGCGTGGCGCCTCATCAGGATGGGCTTCTTCATTTCCTTTCCGGGGATCCTCACATTCCCGAATGCATCCGGCGTGCGGGAGACGGCTGCGGCTCTGCCCGTCCAGCACCTTCTGGTGGAGACCGATTGTCCGTATATGAGTCCGGTGCCCCACCGGGGGAAGCGGAATGAGCCGCGGCACGCGCTCCTGGTGGCGGCGGAGCTGGCCCGGTTGCACGGAATTCCCGAGGCGGATGTCTCGAGGGCCACCACCCACGGGGCAGGGCGCCTCTTCCGAAGGGGGGAGCCCGCCCCCCCCGAGATTGTGTACCGGCTGGGCGATTCCCTCTACATCAACCTGACAATCCGCTGCAACGCTGACTGCGTCTTCTGCGACCGCAAGGGGGAGGCGGTCATCAAGGGGTACAATCTCCGGCTGCAGAGGGAGCCCGCGGTGGAAGAGGTGACAGCGGCCATCGGAGACCCGGGATCCTTCCGGGAGGTGGTGTTCTGCGGGTACGGGGAGCCCACCATCCGGCTGGAGGAGCTGAAGGCCGTGGCGCAGTGGGTGAAGGCGCGGGGGGGACGGACGCGGCTGAACACCAACGGGCACGGAAGCGTCATCAACGGGCGCGACATCGTGCCGGAGCTGGTGGGACTCATCGATGCGGTCTCCATCAGCCTCAACGCCACCGATGCCGGCACCTACGGATCGCTCATGCGCCTGGACGGTCCCCGTTTTTTCGCGGCCATGCTGGACTTTGCACGCGCGTGCGTCCGGTTGCTGGGCGCGGTGACCATGACCGTTGTGGCGGTGGAGGACCTGGATCTGGAGAAGGCGCGCCGCATCGCCGAAGAGGACGTGGGGGCCCGCTTCCAGGTGCGTCCCCTGTTCTGAGCTGCGGGACTTGCTTTTTACGATATACCGCAGTATATTGGATCCAGCCGAGGATCCCCCAGCCATGCAGAGGAACTCCCGTCTCATCCTTCTTGCGGCCGCCCTGAGTCTGATGCCCCCGGGGGCGGGGGCTCTGACGGTTTTCCACGTCTCCACCTGGGGAAACGACACCGGTCCCGGAACCGCCTCCCAGCCCTGGCGCACCATCGGGAAGGCCCTCCTTTCCCTCTCCCCGGGGGACACCTGTCTCATCAGCGGGGGAACCTACCGCGAAAAACCGGTCGCCGGGGTATCGGGGTCCGCCGGGGGGGGATTCATCAGTCTCATGCCGTCGGGGGATGACAGCGTGACCCTGGACGGGACGGGCATTGCCGGGCCTCATATGCTCCTCGTCCCCGGCCGGAGCTACCTCAGGATCCGGGGGCTCACCTTCTGCAACAACTTCGGAGTGACCGACGGGGGCGGGATCCGCCTGGAGGGATCCGGGAGTCATGTGGAGCTGCTGGACAACACCATCCACACAATGCGCGGGACCAATGCCATGGGGATCACCGTGTACGGCACGTCCGGCGCCTCTCCGTATGCGGACATTCTCATTGCAGACAACCGCATCTTCGCATGCGATGCGGCGCCGAGTGAAGCCCTGGTGCTGAACGGGAACGTGGAGGGATTCGAGGTGCGCGGAAACCTCATCCACGACGTCAACAACATAGGCATCGACTTCATCGGGGGGGAAGGAACCTGCCCCGTTCCCTCCCTGGATCGGGCGCGCAGGGGGGTCTGCCGGGGCAACACGGTCTTCCGCGCCCGCTCCTCCTACGGAGACGGCTATGCCGCGGGCATCTACGTGGACGGCGGCAGCAACATTCTGATAGAGCACAACAGCGTCTCACGCTGCGATCTGGGGATCGAGGTGGGTTGCGAGAACAGGTATCGGGTCGCCGACAGCATCGTGGTCCGCAATAACATGATCTACCGGAACGACAAGCGGGGACTCTCCTGGGGGGGGTACGACTATCCCCGCACCGGAACCGTCCGGCATTGTCTGTTCCGGAACAACACCCTCTTTCTGAACGACTCCCTGGGAACAGGCGACGGGGAGGTGTTTGTGGAACACGCATCGGAGTGCCGCTTCGAAGGCAACATCGTGAGGGCCGGAGCGGGGGATCGCATGATGACGGCCCTCACCCTTCCCGGCTCCTCCGGCCGGAACATCTGGTTCGGCCCGGGGGGAGCGGCATCGGCCCTCTTTGTCTGGGGAGGGACCGCCTACACCGGCTTCGGGGCTTTCCGGTCTGGGACGGGGCAGGATGCGGGGTCGGCATACGCGGATCCGCTCTTTGCGGACGGTTCCCCCCTTGCGCCCGACCTCCACATCCAGGGGGCTTCTCCCGCCGCGGAGTCGGGGGACCCCCGGGGTGTGCCCGAGCCGGGAGAAACGGACTGGGACGGGGAGCCGCGCCTGATGGGCTTGCGCCTGGATGCGGGAGCCGATGAGCTGACCCTTCCGATTCCCGTTCCTCTCCTGGTTTCCCCCCCCGACGGGGCGGGGCCGCTCCCCCCCACGGTGACCCTGATATGGACGGGAGGCCCCCCCGGATCCCTGTTCCACCTCCAGGTGGCTTCCGATACTGCTTTTTCCCTGCTCCTTGCGGATGACAGCGCCCTGGGGGTCCCGACCCGCGAGGTCGGCCCCCTCCCCGGGGGGACGGCATGGGGCTGGCGCGTCCGGGCCGGTCATGGGGGGGTCTTCGGCGAGTGGTCCCCTCCGTGGGGCTTCTCCGTCTCATCCTACGGCGTGGTTTCCTGCACGCTGCTGGGGGGCTGGAACATGGTGTCGGTTCCCCTCCGGGCTTTCGACTGGAGCCCCGCGCGGCTCTTTCCGCCTGCGGTGTCCCCTGCCTACGCCTTCCATCCCTACTCGGGGTATGCCGCCTCGGACACCCTGTCCTTCGGAAGGGGGTACTGGCTGAGGTTTCCCGGACCTGAAGAGGTGATGCACCGCGGACTCGAGCTTCCGGGGGACTCCCTCCCCCTGGCGGCCGGATGGAACATCGTGGGATCGGGACCCCGGAGCATACCCGTCGAGCATCTGACGCCTGTTCCGCCGGGGATTCTCGGATCGTCTTTCTATGTGTACGGGGGGACGTATGCCGCCACCGACACGCTCCGCCCCGGCATGGGGGCGTGGGTGCGCGCACACGCATCGGGTGTTCTGATCCTGCCTCCGGGGCCGCACCCTGCGCTACGGAGTGTGCCATGACCCCCTCGATGCGGCCTCTGGTTGTGCTCTGTGTGCTCGGGGCGTATGCTCCGGCGGTCGGGGCGGAGGATCCGCTCCCGATCCTCCGGGCCGTGGCGGAGGCGCAGGAGGCGGGGGATACGGACCTCATATGCCGGTGGCTTTCGGACGAAAGGGCGGAATTCCGGGCCCTTGCCGCACGCGGCGCAGGGGCCCTTCAGGATACGGTCCTGAGGGGCCCTCTGGAGGGATTGCTCGGGGATCCTGTGGAGGGCGTGCGTGTCCAGGCCGCCTTTGCCCTGGGACAGTTGGACCAGCAGGCGGACAGCGCCGGTCGGCGTGCCCTCTCCGGGACTCTCCTGGCGCGCCTGGCGGAGGAAACGTCCCCCGCCGTCCGGGCCGCTCTGCTTCAGGCCCTCGGGAGGTGCGGAGACAGGGAGAGCCTCTCGGGAATGATCTCCGCCGCGGAAGGGATGGAGAGTTCCGCGCAGGGGGAGGCGGCCCTGGCAGCGGGCCGATACGCCCTGCGGGGGATACGGAGTCCGGAGGCAACCCGGTTCCTTCTCCGGATACTGGACCGGGGGGAGGGCGCCTACCGCTGGAAGGCCGCCTGGGCCCTGTACCGGGTCCGGGAGCGGGAGCTTCTGGACCCCCATGCCAGCCGCCTGGCGGCCGCGGGCCAGAGCAGGGATCCCGATGTGCGGATGTTCATTGCCTCCTCGCTGAAGGAACTGGCGGACAGGAAGGTGGCTTCTCTCACGCTTCTTGCCATGACTGCATCGGATCCCGACTGGCGGGTCCGCGTGAACGCCCTGCGCGCGCTGGCAACCGGCCCCCAGGCGGATCCCGGATCGACGCTGCGGGCGCTGGCGCTTGCGGTCTCCGACCCGGACCCGCATGTCGCCTCGTCGGCTCTTGCAAGCTTCAGGGATCTGGGGGAAGCATCGGGGGTGCGGGGGGAGGCAACCCGCTCCCTGCTGCTGCGGGAGGCGATCGGCCGGGCGGGTGCGGGGGACAGAACGCGGCGGCATGAGGCGGTTCTCTCCCTGGCCCGCGTGTTCGGTCCCTCATCCCTCGCCGATCTGACGGACCTCCGGCGGAAGGGGCGATTGTCCGAGGATCTCTTCCTGGAGGCCGTCTCCCTCATCCCCTCCGATGAGGCGAGGGCGCATCTGGTGGGGGCGGCACGGAGTGCGGGGGCCAGGTCCCTGCGACGGGCCCTGGAGTGGATGCGGAACTCCTTCCGTCTCCCCGGCTCGTCTTCTCTCGTGGACCAGGCACGGGGGGTATTCAGACAGGCCCTTCGATCATCCGATCCGGCCGTTCTCGAGACGGCCGCGGACGCCCTCTCGGATTCCCTTTTCCGCACACCTGAGGCGGTTCCCGACCTGGTGGAGGCCCTCGGCCGGACGGGGGGATGGGAGGGCGGGGACGCGGCCCTGGCGGTCATCGCCGCTCTGGGTGCTTCGGGGGAGAGGATGGCCATCCCGAGTCTCTCGGCTCTGCTGGAGGACGAGGATTCCCTGCGGGCGGAGGCGGCTGCGAAGGCCCTGGGACTTCTGACGGGGGAACGGTACGGCCCCAGGAGGACCGGCTTCCCCCGGACTCCGAGGCCGTATGTGGACTGGGATTTCCTCGAATGGATGGACCACAACCCCGGGGTGCGCGTCCGGACGGACAAGGGGGAATTCACGCTGGATCTCCTTCCCCGGACCGCTCCCTTTACCTGCATGAGTTTCGGCTATCTCATCCGCAGGGGCTTCTTCAACGGGTCGGCATTTCACAGGGTTGTCCCCAACTTCGTGGCGCAGGGAGGGAGTGCGGGCGGGGACGGCTGGGGGGGGCCCGGCTATGCGGTCCGGTCCGAGTTCACGGCGGAGGCCTACGAGCGCGGGAGCGTGGGAGCGGCCCGCGCCGGGAAGGATACCGAGGGCTCGCAGTTCTTTGTCACACACTCGCGCCAGCCCCACCTGGAGGGGCGGTATACGCTCTTCGGCCGGGTGACGGGAGGTATCGGGATCGTGGACCTTCTGGAGCCCCAGGACAGGATCCTCTCCGTGGAGTTCACGGTGATCCCTCCGCCGTAGGGGTCTATCGACGCTCCCGGGCCGCCTCGTATGTGGACTGGTGTGCGGGATCGATGCGGGAGAGACGCCGGAAAATGCCGGGGTCGGGATGGGCCGAGAAGACCTCGGCGATCTCCTGGTACTTGGACTCAAAGAAGGTCCTGAGGTAGAGATTCCGGGGATCCAGGTTGGCACGGGTCCGGCCGAGGGTCTCCAGTGTGCGGAGGATACTGGCCCGGGCCCGTTCCGGGTCGGCGGCCAGGGAATCCAGCCCCGTGAAGTGGTATCCGTAGTACGCCCTGCGCACGGGAAGGGATTTGGGGCTCAGGATCTCGTCGATGAGCTGTATCCGGCTGTAGGAGCCGCTCTTCGGGGTCCATCCCTTGGCCCCTGTGGACCGCCCCAGGTTGGCTATGTCGGCCGCCTTCTGGAAGAAGGGCGTCCCGCCGGAGATCTCGTATGTGTCGAAGTCGTACCCCAGGATCACGAAGACATAGAAGTCCAGAAAGCTGGCAAGGTCGTCGAACACATAGGAATCGTGGCTGATGGGTCTGCTCCCGAGGTATGTGAACTCCCACGCCTCGTCAAAGAGCCGCACCACGGCGGTGCTCTTTTCAAGACCGAACACCGGCCTCTGGCTGCCGATGAAGGCCTGTGCGGTGTAGCGGTTCTCCCCGAGGGCGCTCTGTATGAAGATGCTGAGCGTGCACTTCACCTTGCCGTCCAGACCCTCGGCCCCCCATCGGTAGCCGTTGATGTAGTCGGCGACATCCCGCGCAAAACCGCTGAGCTGATCGCTGTGGGTCGTGGCCACCGCCTCATAGTTCACCTCCACGGAGCAGTCCATCTCCTGGGCGCATACCCTCCACGCTCCGCACACCCAGAGCAGCATCAGTCCGGCGGCGATTCTCTTCATGGGGCAGACCTCATGATGGCGGATGCGTGCGCAGGCCCCGGGGCGTGCGCGCGTCTTCACGGGTGAATATATCCAAAAGGGGGGCGGCATTCAACCCCGCCGGCCGGCCCCCGGAAGGGAGGAACATGGTGCGGAAACAGGTGTTCGGCCTTATCCTTGTGCAGTTCCTCGGAGGGCAGGCCCGGGCGGCTTTCGAGCACGCGAGCGAAGGAGCGGGGCTCCCGGGACTGGGCGGGTCGTCGGCGGCGTGGGCAGGTTCGTGGTGGACCCTCCCCTCCAATCCCTCCCTGCTGGCTTTTCTGCCCGGTCCCGCCGTTTCCTTCGCGCACATCCCGCGCCCGTTCGAGATGAGGGAGCTCGGCATCTCATCCTGCGCCCTTGCCGTTCCCACCTCCTGGGGGAGCTTCGGCCTTGCCGCCACACGGGCGGGGTTCGATCTCTACCGGGAGACCACGGGGTCCCTTTCCTGGGCGTGTGCAGCACAGGAGATCCTTGCGTTCGGCCTTTCCGTCCGGGTCCACCACCTTGCCATCCGCGGGTACGGGAGCCGGTCGGTTCCGGGACTGGATGCGGGGGTGATCGCCCGGCTTGCCGGCGGAGTGCGCTGGGGACTCGTCGCCTTCAATCTGAACGCGCCGGAACTCGGCTCCGATCCCCTTCCCCGGGTGCTGAAGACGGGCCTGGCATACAGCCCGTGGAGCGGTTCGCACGCGGCGGTGGAGCTCTCCAAGGATATCAGCCATGCTCTGGAGGTGCGTCTGGAGCTCCAGTACCAGATTCTGGAGGTGCTCCGGCTCCGGGGGGAAATCTGTTCGGCTCCCGATCAGATGGGCGGGGGGGCAGGCCTCAGTCTGGGGTGGGTGGTGCTGGACTACTGCCTGATGCAACATCCCGATCTGGGCCCGACGCACGGTTTCGCCCTGAGCCTTCTTCTCCATGCAATGCCGTGAGCTGTTGTTCGCACCGGTGTTCCTGCTGACCGCCTCCGGGCGGGGAGGCACTCTTGCCTTGGGGGGGGAGGAACCCCCACCCGGAGCGGAACCCGAGTGGCAGGTCGTGGAGCCCCTTCTGGAGCAGATGCCCCCGGAGGGGGAGGACCCGGACCTGGGGGTCCGCTGGGAGGCGATCTCCGACCGGGGCCTGGATCCCCGGCGGCTCAGCCGGGAAGACCTGGAGTCGGTTCCCGAGTTGACCGGGGGAGAGATCAGGGCCGCCGGGATTTCCCCCCTCGTCCCCGATTCGATTCAGGCGACAGGGGCGGCGTCGGCCGAACAACTGGAACGCCTTCGGCGCAAGCTCGCACCCTACCTCCGGTCTGCGGAGGCCTCCTCCGGGGGTGCGCCCTCCCTGCTCCACTTCAGAATGCGGGGCGTGCGCGAGCTGAGGCTCCGTCGCGGATACCGGGACGGGACATACGCGGGATCCCCCCTGAAGTACTTCCAGCGCCTGGTGTTCCGAAGGGAACCGGGATTGGGGGGAGGTCTCCTTGCCGAGAAGGACGCGGGGGAGCGGGTCCGGGATGGATTCCTCTCGGGTTTCCTGGAGGCCGGGAACCCCGCCTTCCGCGTCATTGCGGGGGACTTCACGGCGCAGGCCGGCCGACGGCTGGTGTTCGGGGGCCCCGCCAGGTATTCCCATCCCCGGGAGGAGGCCTCCCGGATGGTCCCCGGCTCCGCCTTCCTGCGGCCGCACATGTCCTCCGACGAGGCGCGCTTCTTCCGCGGCATTGCGGCGGAATGCCCCCTGCGCGCGATGGGAGCAGGGCTGATGCTGGGAGGGGTTCTCTCCTGGCGGCGCCTGGATGCGGCCGTGCACGAAGACGGAAGCGCGGGCAGTCTGGAGGAGTCCGGGCTTTTCAGAACATGGACCGAGAGAATGCGCCGGGGAACGGTCCCGGCGCGGAGCTGGGGAGCCAGACTGAGCGCACATCTGGAGGGAGGAACCTCCATCGGAGTATCGCTCCTGGGCGCCTCCTTCGGCAGGAACATCGGAGGCGACGGGAGTCCGGGACATGCGGCCTCGGTGGCAGGCCTGGACCTGGCCGGACGTGCGGGTGGTCTTGACTTCTTCGGGGAAATGGCGTTCTCTGCGGGAGGCGGGAAGGCGACTGTGGCGGGGCTCTCCGCCCAGGCGGGGGCGGGTGTGGAAACGGCTCTCCTGTTCAGGGCCTGCGGCGGTTCCTTCTCCAACCCGTATGCCGCCTTCACCCCGGGGGGCGGTCCCGGGGAGCGGGGCCTCACGGTGAGGGTGGACTGGTTTCCCCTGCGGGGGCTCCTCCTGGCGGGGTTTCTGGACCTTTCCCGCCGGGACCATGGGCCTGCCGGATTCCCCGCGCGGGAGAGGGAGGCGGGGTGTGAAGCCGAATGGCGGGCAGGCGGGGGCCTGCTGGTACAGGCCCTTGTGCGCGCCGGGGAGCGGTCCGCCGCCGGGATGACCGCCGGCTCCGGAGGGTTGCTCGGCCGGAGGACGGATCTGGAGAGGGCGCGCCGCATCCGTTGCACCCTGGGCCTCCGCAGCGGCCCCGTCTTTCTGCGCAGCCGGGTGGAGGGGGTGAGAGTGGAGGGCCCTGCACCGGGAGTCCCCGAGGAGGGGGTCCTCCTGCTCCAGGAGCTCCGCTGGGGGACGGCGGGGAGGGTGGACGTGGAGATCCGGCTCGTCCTGTTCCAGACAGGATCGTACCTCACGCGGCTCTATGCAGCGGAGCGGGACCTCCCGGGCTCCTATGCGAATCCCCCTCTGTACGGAAAGGGAGTCCGGTGGCACCTGCTGGGGCGCATCCGTCCGGGGCGTTTCTGGGACCTTTCCCTCAAGTATGTGCAGACCCTGAAGGAGGGTGTGGAGGAAACAGGCCCGGGAGCGGATGGGATCCCGGGGGGAATGGATGAGCGGTTTGGAGTGCAACTGGATCTCCGGCTGTAGGACGGGCCGTCTGAGGCCGGCTGCCGCCGGCACACACACGAGGAGTCTCATGCATGAAAGCATTCGCCGGTTACATGATCGCCCTCATCCTTGTGCTTGTCCTGGTGGGCATGGCCTACGGCTACTGGTATGCGCCCGTGACCACCGTGATCCTTGTCCGGCACGCGGAGCGGTTGAACGACTCGGATACCAGTTCCCTCTCCCCGGACGGCTTCCGCAGAGCCCGGGCGCTGGCCCATGTTCTGTGCGATGATCCTCCCTTCAGGGCCTTTGTCTCGGACCGCCGGAGGGCCCGGCAAACGGCCCAGGAGGTGGAGCGGCTGTTGAACGTACCCGTGTCGGTGGTTGGCGCCGCGCACACGGAGGCCCTCGCGGATTCCATCGCCGCCTATCCCGGACGCACGCTTCTGGTGGTGGGGCACGCGGACACCCTGCCTCTGCTGCTGGCCCGCTTGGGGATCGTGCGAGCGCCCGCGGTGGCGAGGAACACCTATGATGACCTCTTTCTGGTGCAGTATGCGCGGAGGTCCCTGTTTGTGCACCTGAAGTACGGAGATCCCTCATGACGGGGAGATCCCGTCCGGGGGCGGATCCGGCGAGGGGACGCGTTGTTGTGGCCATGAGCGGCGGGGTGGATTCCTCCGTGGCCGCGGGGATCCTTGCCTCGCAAGGCCGGGACGTCGTCGGGGTGACGATCAAGACGCACCCCGGGGAAGGGGGGGGGGACGGCCCGGAGCACGGCTGCTGCACCCTGGACGGGGTCAACGACGCCCGCATGGCGGCCGCGGCCATCGGCATTCCGCACTATGTCCTGGACTTCAGCGCGAAGTTCGAGTCGGCGGTCATCGGGGACTTCCTGCGGGAGTACCGCGCCGGACGCACTCCCAATCCGTGTGTTGTCTGCAACCGCGCCATCAAGTGGGAACTGCTCCTGGAGAAAGCGGCGCACCTGGGGGCCGGGTGGATAGCCACGGGGCACTACGCCCGGGTTGTCTGCGCACGGGCGACCGGCAGGTATCATGTCGCCCGCCCCGCAGACAGGGCTAAAGACCAGTCGTACGCCCTCTGGGCTCTGGACCAGGAGTCCCTGGCGCGAACCCTTTTTCCGTTGGGAGACCTGACGAAGGGCCAGGTGCGGAAGACCGCCGCCTCCTGGGGGCTCCCCAACAGCGACAGGCCGGAGAGCTTCGAGCTCTGTTTCATCCCTGACGACGACTATGAGCGGTTTCTGAGGGAGCGGACCGGCCCCGAAGGCATTCCGGAAGGGGACATCCTGCGGGGAGGGCGCGTGGTGGGCCGGCACCGCGGCATTCCCTTCTATACCGTGGGCCAGCGCAGGCATCTGGGATTGTCGGGTCCCACACCGCTCTATGTGACCTCCCTGGATGCGGGAAGCAACACCGTCACGGTGGGATCCGGGGAGGAACTCCTGCGGGGGGGGCTCCGGGCGGATTCCCTGAACATGCAGAAGTACCCGGACCTCGGGGAGGGTCGGCGGCTCCTGGCCATGATCCGGTACCGGGACGAAGGCGCCCGCGCCCTCGTCACGCAGGACGGGCCGGGGAGGGTGCTCGTGCGGTTCGAGGAAAAGCGGCGGGCCGTCACTCCCGGCCAGTCCGTTGTCTTCTATGAGGGGGGGGATTGCGTGGGGGGAGCGGTGATACGGGAGGTCCTGGAGCAGGAAGAAACGGGGGGCATCGCGTGATACGCTTCGGCATTCTGGGAACGGCGCGCATCGCCCGCGCCTTCTTCGGCACGCCCCTGCGGGGCGCTGAGATCACGGCCGTGGCGAGCCGGAGCCGGGCGCGGGCGGAACGGTTTGCGGAGGCCTGGGGGCTGGCGCGCGCCTATGGAGGATATGCCGCGCTCCTGAAAGACCCGGACCTGGACGCCGTGTATGTCCCCCTTCCCCAGCATCTCCATCTCCGCTGGACGCTCGCGGCAGCCGCGGCGGGGAAGCATGTTCTGGTGGAGAAACCCGCCGCGCTCTCCAGCGGGGATCTCCAGAGGATGATAGCGGTGTGCCGGACCCACCGGGTCCTCTTCATGGAGGCCCTCATGTACAGGTTCCTGCGGATCCACCGGAGGGCCCGGGAAATCGTGCGGGAGGGGAAGGTGGGAGAGCTCCGCTACGTGGACTACAATCTGAGCTTCGATGCGTGGACCCGGAACATCGACGGCTTCCGGCTTGTGCGGCGTCTGGGGGGTGGGGCCCTGTACGATCTGGGGATGTACGCGGTGGACTTCCTTCGTTTCATGACGGGGGGGGAGCCGGAGCTGGTGCACGCACGGATGCGCCGCCACCGGGGCAGGGGAGTGGATGTCTTCACGCATGCCCTCTTCCGCTCGGGGAAGACGGTTGCCGCCCTGACCGTCGGCTTCCATGCCGACGCCAACTACTACACCCTGGCCGGTTCCCGGGGGTCGGTGCATGCCCCGGTCGCCCTGTCGGGCAGGCCGGATACACACGTCCTTTCCGTACACCTCCACGAGGGGAACCGCCGGTACGAGGAGGTGTTTCCCGGCGAGAACCCCTACGCACGGGAGATGGAGCACTTCGCGCGGTGCGTGGAAGGCAGGGAAACGCCGTTGCTTACGCCCGAAAACAGTCTGCGGAACCACCGCATCGTGGAGGAGCTGTTTGCCCGCTCCCGGCCGATCTGAGGCGGCCTACTGTCTCTGACGGCGCGCCACCAGATAGAACAGGACGAGCCCGAGGCCTGCCATCAATGCGATCAGGCCCGGATACACCCCGTCCTCGAGGCCCAGGCGGCTCTGGAGCATCATTGCGATCAGGACCGCGAGTCCGGTCCCGCTCAGCAGGAATCCCCACTTCAGGGCGCTGAGAGGGTGGAAGCGCATGGCCCCCTTTTCATAGAGAACCTTGATGTCCTCCGGCTTGAGGCCTTTCTCCAGCATGGTCATGCGCTCCCTGTGCCTGGTAAAGAGGTACCCCCCCCAGACGGCCGCAATAGCCAGGACCATCATAACCGGTACCAATGCTTCGACGCCGCTCATACGGGGCTTTCCTTTCCGGGATGTGGTTGTGTGTCCCCTTAGACCGGCGTGTGCCCTCCGAGGTTACAGGGGGGGCTCCTGTGTAACCCGGGACGGGTTCGGAAAGTCCAAGGGAGGAATGGGAAAGGGGTGCGGCCGCTGACTGATCCGGATCGGGAACTGGTGGAGGAAATCCGCGGGGGAAAACCGCGGCGGTTCGGCGCGCTCGTGGACAGGCACAAGGAAAGGGCGATGACCCTGGCTCTCAGGATGCTCGGAAGACGGGGGGAGGCGGAGGAGGCGGTGCAGGATGCCTTCCTGAGGGCCTACCGGAACCTGGACACCTTCCGGGGGGAGTCCCGGTTTGCCACCTGGTTCTACAGGATCCTCTACAATAGCTGTCTGAGCCTGGCCGCGCGGCGGGGGGAACCGCCCCCGGTGGAGGAGACGGGGGATATTGCCTCGGAGGAGCCATCCCCCCTGGATCGCCTCCTGAGATCGGAAAGCGAGGATCTCCTGGCCCGGGCCGTTGCCCTGCTTCCCCCCCCGTACCGGGATGCGGTCACGCTCCACTATGTCCAGGAGTTGAGCTGTGCGGAAGCGGGGGAGGTGCTGGGGGTGTCGGAGGAGGCGGTGAAGGTCCGGCTGTTCAGGGCCCGTTCCCTTCTGAGGAACATGGTGGCCGCGTGCCGGGCGCAGGCGGAAGCCCGATGATGGAGAAATCAATGCACACTTCAGACGAGGAGCTTCAATCCCTGCTGGAAGGGGATCTTCAGGGCGAACGGGAAGGGGAGATCCGCTCCCATCTGGCGGCATGCCCCGCGTGTGCCGTGCGGCTGGAGGAATTCCTCTCCCTGGATGCGGAGCTCCGCGCCATGCCGCTGGAGTCCACGGGGGCGGATTTCACGGCGCGGGTGTTGCGCCGGATCCCCGGGGCTTCCGCATCCCCTCTCCCCGAGCGATTCCTCGGCTGGGCCGCCTCTCTGGTGGGGATGTGCGCAGTCCTGGGCACGATGGCGGCGGTGCTGGCGGCCTCGGGTGTATTCTCCCCCGGGAAGGGGTGGGTGGAAGGGAGCGAGGCGGGCGCGGCGGCGGGCAGCGCCCTCCGGGAGGCCGTCGTGTGGCTCGGGCAGGCGGCCGGGCAGACCGAGCGGTTCCTCCCCTTTGCCTTTCAGTCCGATGTTGCGGCCCTCATCATGATGATGCTGGGGGCCCTGGGGGCCGCAGCCCTGGCGGACCGGTTTGTGGGAAGGCACACCGCTCCCTGACCTTCCTCAGGGAAGGGGGCCTTTCCTCAGCCGGAGGCACTCCTCGTAGTAGCGCTCGTATTCCGCGACGATCTTCCGGATGTCGAAGTGCTCCACGGCGCGTCTCCGCGCGGCCGCCCGGAACAGGGCATGCCGGGCGGGATTCCCCAGGAGTTCCACCGCGTAGCGCGCCATTCTCTGGACGTCCCCCATCTCGGCGATGTAGCCGGTTTCCCCGTGCACCTGCAGCTCCGGAAGACCCCCCGCGCTGGAGGAGATGACGGGAACGCCGCATGCCATGGCCTCCAGGGCCGAGAGCCCGAAGCTCTCGGACTGGCTGGGCATGAGGAACAGATCGGCAGCCGAGAGAATCGGCACCAGCTCCTGCTGTTTCCCCAGGAACCGGACGTGTTTCTCAAGGCCGAGTTCGCGCACGAGCAGCTCGACGGCGGAACGGTCGGGCCCGTCGCCCACCAGAATGAGACGGGCGGGGATCTGCCTCCGGACCAGGTCGAAGATTCTGACCACATCGGGCACCCTCTTGACGGACCGGAAGTTGGAGATGTGGACCAGGGCTTTTTCCCCCTCGGGGACCAGGCGCCGGCAGGACTCCTCTTGGGGGCCCCGGACATAGTGCTCTGTGTCCACGAAGTTCGGGATCACCCGGATCTCCTTCTCGATGCCGTAGTTGGTGGTGGTCTTCTCCCGCAGGAAACGGGACACCGCCGTGACGCCGTCGCTCTGTTCGATGCTGAACTTCATGACCGGCAGGAAGCTGGGTTCCAGACCCACCAGCGTAATATCGGTGCCGTGCAGGGTTGTCACAACGGCCAGCGCGTCGTTCAGGATGGTGCGGGCCAGCCAGGCGCTGGTGGCGTGCGGGATCGCGTAGTGCGCGTGGAGCAGGTCCAGTTTCTCGAAGCGGGCAACCTCCACCATCTTGCTGGCCAGTGCGGGGGTGTACAGGGGGAACTCAAACAGGGGGTAGCTGGACATCTCCACTTCGTGGTAGTACACGTTGTCGGAGTAGCCGTGGAGGCGGATGGGGAGGGCGTAGCTGATGAAGTGCACCTGGTGCCCGCGGTCGGCCAGCGCCTTTCCCAGTTCCGTGGCCACCACGCCGCTTCCCCCGTACGTGGGATAGCAGACCATTCCAATGCGCATACGACGCTCCTTCCTGCGGGAAGCCCGCTGTTCGTTTTCGGGCGCGGCTTTCGCTATATTGGCGACAATGGAGGATGCATACCGGACTCTCGCCTCCGCGGCCGAGGCCGGAACCGCCGAGCGGGGATCCCGTTTTCTGGCGCGTGCGGCCCCCGCCGGGTGCGCCGAAGCGGCCGAAACGGTGCTGGCC
>JBAVEL010000093.1:0-26886 GCA_049587715.1 Bacteroidota bacterium | reverse complement strand
GGTCTCTGTTGCGGGGACGTACACCTATGCCCGGCCGAACCCCCGGATACTCCCCGCCCTGGATGCTTTCCGGGGTACGTGGGAGGCGGGGGTGGTGTGCCAGATGGACCTCTGGAACTGGGGAGCCGTCTCGGATCAGGTGGAGTATGCCGACGCGCTGGTCCGGCAGAGCGAGGCGCTCGTCCATCAGGCGGAAGAGCTGGCGATTCTGGATGTGCGGCGCCAGGCGTTTGCCGTGGAGCAATCGTCCGGGAAGATCTCCTCGGCACGCGTTGCCCTGGACCTGGCTGAGGAGCAGTTGCGCATGGCGGCAGGGCAATACAGGAACGGGATGGCCACATCCACCGAGCTGCTGGATGCGGAGACATCCCTGCTCCAGGCGCGGCTGGGTCTGAGTGCCGCGCTGGTGGAGAGAGCCACCGCGCGCGCCCGGCTCCGGAGGGCCCTGGGGGAGGAGCTCCCGTGACAGGGGAGGCCATCCGGGTCCGCGACCTGACGAGGAAGTTCGGGGACTTCACGGCAGTGGATGCCGTCAGCTTCTCGGTCGGGGCGGGGGAGATCTTCGGATTCCTGGGGGCGAACGGGGCCGGGAAATCCACGACGATCCGGATGCTCTGCGGTCTCCTCCAGCCGACGTCGGGCACCGCCCGGGTGGGGGGATACGATATCAATTCCCAGACCGAAGCGGTCAAGCGGACCATCGGCTACATGTCCCAGCGGTTCTCCCTCTACGATGACCTGACGGTGGAAGAGAACATCCGGTTCTTTGGAGGAGTGTACGGCCTTTCCTCCTCCCGGATCAGGGAGCGGATGGAGTGGGTTCTGGGAATGGCCGGTCTGGAGGGGCGGGAGAAGAGCCTGGCCGGAATTCTGGCCGGGGGATGGAAGCAGCGTCTTGCACTCGGTTGTGCAGTACTCCACGCGCCACCCATCCTCTTTCTGGACGAACCCACGGGCGGGGTGGATCCCATCGCCCGGCGCGCCTTCTGGGACCTGATCCAGGAACTCGCAGGGCAGGGGGTGTCCGTTCTGGTGACCACGCATTTCCTGGATGAGGCGGAGTACTGCAACCGCATCATTCTCATCAACGCCGGCCGCATCATCGCCGGCGGGAGCCCGTCCGAGTTGAAGGCGCGGCATATCCGCCACCCCATCCTGGAAGTCCGGTGCGGCGACGCTGTGCGGGCGATGGAAGCCCTCCGGTCGGAGCCGTGGGCCCGGGAGACCTCCCTCTTTGGTATTTCTCTTCATGTGATGGTGGAGGAGGAGGCGGCGGGGCGGCGGGCCGTGGAGGAGGTCCTGGGGCGGCTGGGAATCCCTCTGGCCGGAGTGGAGAGGATCGAGCCTTCGCTGGAGGATGTGTTCCTCTACCTCCTGGAGGGGGAAGGCGGCCCGCGTGCGCCGGGAGAAGCCGTGAGGCCCCGCCGTGGTTGAGTTCTTCCGTATGGTCACACCGATGGTCCGGAAGGAATTCCGCCAGATCCGTCGCGATCCCACGTCGCTTGGAATGCTCCTTGTCCTTCCCTCGGTCCTGATCATCATGGCCGGGTATGCCCTGGACTTTGACGTCAAACACGTGCCGCTGGCCGTGCTGGATCTGAGCAGGACCCCCGAGAGCCGGCGCTACCTGGAACGCTTCCGGAACACGGAGTACGTGGACTACCTGATCGACGCCGGTTCCTACCGGGATGTGGAGGATCTCCTGGTGCGGGGGAGAGTCCGCTGCGCCCTCGTGCTTCCGGTCGATTTTGCCTCCGCTCCGGCCGCCGGAAGGGATGTCACACTCCAGATTCTGCTGGACGGGTCGGACGCCAACAGCGCCGGACAGGCATCCGCCTTCCTGGTCCGGGCCACCGCGGACTATACCGTGCGGCTTGCAACCGTGCGGGCGGAACGGTCCGGCAGGCGTATTCCCGTTCCCCTGGAGGTCCGGCCCCGCGTGTGGTACAATCCCGATTTGCTCTCTTCGCAGTTCCTCATCCCGGGTCTGATCGGCTTCATCCTCGTGCTGACGGCGGTCGTGTCCACGTCGCTGACCGTCGTGCGGGAGAAGGAGCGCGGAACCATGGAACAACTGGTCGTCTCGCCCCTGCGGCCCGCCCACATCATCCTGGGGAAGACAATCCCGTACATGGGCATCAGTCTGGTTGCGGCAACGGGGATCCTGGTCCTGGGGTACCTGCTGTTCGGCGTGCAGGTCAAGGGGAGTCTCCTCATCCTGTACGCCGCCTTTCTCACGATCATTCTCGGCGCGCTGGGGCAGGGCCTGTTGATCTCCACCGTGACCGGGTCCCAGCAGGTCGCGTTCATGATATCGGTGTTCAGCTCTCTGCTCCCTTCCTTTCTGCTGTCCGGATTCGTGTTTCCGGTGGCCAGCATGCCGCCGGTCCTGCAGGCGCTCTCGAACCTGGCCGTGAACAAGTTCTTTCTCATCGTCGTGCGCGGTGTGATGCAGAAAGGAGTGGGCATCGCCTCCCTGTGGGAGCAGTTTGTCTTCATGCTGGTGTTTGCGGCGGTGATGCTGACGGCGAGTGCGTGGCGGATGAAGAGACACAACACCTGAGGGGACCGTGCGGGGCAGCGTGTCCGTCATAGCGCAGATGATCCGGAAGGAGTTCGCACAGATCCGGCGGGACCGGAGGATGCTGGTGGTCTCGCTGCTGGCGCCCGTTCTGCAGGTGCTTCTCCTGGGCTACGCGGCCACGACCGATATCCGGAACAGCGCCGTGGTGGTATGCGATCTGGACCATACGGCCGAGAGCAGGGATTTCGTGCGCCGGTTCACCAGCACCCGCTACTTCCTGCACGGCGGATCCGCGCGCGATCTGGGGGAGGTGGATGCCTTTCTGGATGATGCGCGGGCATCCCTGGCACTGGTGATTCCCCGCGGCTTCGCCCGGGACATGCTTGCCCGCCGGACCCCGGAGGTGCAGATTCTGCTGGATGGGACGGATGCAAACACGGCGGCTTTGCTGATGGCCTACGCGGCCCAGGTCAGCGGTGCCTATGCCGAAGAGCTTCTCCGGGAGGCCCTGCCGGGCTCCGCGCGCGCAGGCCGGATCATCCCCCAGCCGCGCATCTGGTTCAATCCGGATCTGCGCAGCTCCCACTTCATGGTCCCCGGCGTGGTGGCGCTCGTTCTCCTCATCATTACCATGACGCTGACCTCTCTGGCCATCGTGAAGGAAAAAGAGAAGGGGACCCTGGAACAGCTCATGGTGACGCCCCTCAGACCGCTGGAGCTGATTCTTGGGAAGCTGATTCCCTTTGTGGCGATCGGAGCCGCGGATACGCTGATCGTCCTCGGACTGGCCCGTTTCTGGTTCGACGTCCCCCTGGTGGGGAGCCTCTGGATCCTCGCACTTCTGAGCGGGGTCTTCATCCTGACGACGCTCGGACTGGGTTTGTTCATCTCCACCATCGCCCGATCCCAGCAGCAGGCCATGCTGATCGCCCAGTTCTTCTTCTTCATGCCCTTCCTCTTCCTCTCGGGGTTCACGTTCCCCATTGCGAACATGCCTCCCCTGATCCAGTGGCTGACCTACGCCATCCCCCTCCGCTATTACCTGGAGATCGTTCGCGGCATCTTCCTGAAGGGATCCGGTCTCGCCGAGCTCTGGCCGCAGGCACTGGCTTTGTTCGGCCTCGGGTCCTGCATCTTTCTGCTGAGCGTGAAGAGATTCCGGAAGAGGCTGAGCTGAGAGGGGGCCTCGCCGGGCTCTGAGGATCCCGCCGTCACCGGCGCGGCGTCCCGCCGGCGCCGGACTCCCCATGCCCCGCCCGGGTCCCCATTGCTCCCTACGCTTTTCCCGCGTATCTTCAGGATGATCCTCGGCCCCCCCCGTGAAGGGGAGGGGCTCGGCCGCACCCCAACGCAACCGGAGGCCCTTCGTGGAGAGCCGTATGCACACCCGGAAAAGCCGGGCGCATCCCCTTTCACCCCCTGTCCGCCTGCTGCTTGCAGCGGCCCTGGTGCAGGGCTGTGCCCACGGAGTCCCCCCGGGTCCGGAGCGTGGAGGGGGAGAGCCTCCCCTCACGGTCGTGGCCATCGGCGACGCGGGCGAGGCGAACGCCGCGCTCAGGGCGAACGCCGCTCTGCTGGCCGCCATGCACAGCGGCAGGCATGACGGCGGTCCTGTGGATGCCCTCATCTTTCTGGGGGACAACTTCTACGAAACAGGCCTGAACGTCCCGGCGGATGATGTGGGCGGGACGGTCCGCAGGATTCTGGGGCCCTTCCGGGTCCCCATGGAAGATCTGGGCCGGTCCCGGGTGCATGCCGTGCCGGGAAACCATGAGTACTACGCCCGGCATGCCATCGAAGCCTCGGTTCTCTTCGGTCTGGTGAAGATTGCCGAAGGTCCGATCGGCCTGGCGGAGAGGGGAAACGCACGGGCGCGGGAGATCGGATGGTGGACGTACCATGATCGGTTTCCCGGGGAAACCACCCTCCCCCTCTCCGCCGGTTCACCCGACAGCGTCCAGTTCATTTTCGTGGACTCGGCCCTTCCCCTCCGCACTCCCGACCGGACGTGGGAGGAGCCCCTGGACAGCCTGCAGCGTCTTCTCCGTGCGGGAGCCGCACGGCGCGGGCTCCTCTGGCGGGTCCTCTGCATGCATCACCCGTTCTACACGGTGGGAGAACACGGCGGGTTCTCGGTGTGGGATGATGAGAGGTCCGAGGTGGGATACGTGCCGCGGTGCGATCGGGACTCGGATGCGGTGTCGTGGGCGCGGAACTTCATCGATCCCGAGGACCCCTGTGCGGAGAAGTACGTCCGCTACGCCGCCCGGGTCAAGGGAGCCATCCGGGAGGCGGGCGTTCCGGTGCAGATTCTCCTGGCCGGGCATGATCACAGCATGCAGCTCCTGTACTACCCCGACCGCGACGCCGACTGCTCCGGCTGCCCGAAGGTGCACGTCCTCTCGGGAGCGGGCTCCAGGCCCACCCGTGTGATGTTTCCCAGGCCTCCCTCCGAGTATACGTCGGCACAGCGGGCTCCGGCGGCCCGCGGGATTTCCGTGTCGGGGTTCGCGCAGCTCCGGTTCGGGCGCGACGCCCTCCGCCTCGTCTTCTACGACGGCCGGAGCCAGGAACCCGTGGACATGGGGGAGGGACGGAGGGAATTCCTGATCTCACGGGATGGGCGGCTGATGGAAGGTGCTCCGCCCGAAGGGAGGACCCCGTGACACATCCCCGCCCTCCCCTCGAAGACCTCATCTATCCACCCTTCCGGGGTTTTTCCCGTGAGGGAATCTCCTTCCTCCGCCGTCTGAAGGCCAACAACAACCGGGCATGGTTTGCAGAGCACCGCTCCGAGTACGAAGAGCTGGTGCGCTTTCCGATGCAGTGTCTCATTGCCTCGCTCGGCGCGCGCATGCGCGATATCGCTCCCGAGTTCGAATTCCATCCCCGTGCCTCCATCTTCCGCATTCACAGGGACATCCGGTTCAGCAGGGACAAGTCGCCGTACAAGACCAACATCGCTGCAAGCTTCGGCATGCGGGGCGTAGGCGGCGCGCCGGAAGGTCCGGGTCTGTACGTGGGTATCGAGCCGGGGAATATCTTCATGGGAGGGGGCCTGTATATGCCGGCGCCCGCCCAGCTCAAGGCCATCCGCGCCCGGCTGGCGGCCCGCCCGGAGGAGTATCTGGGGGTCGTGGAATCCCGGAGGTTCCGGACCGCATTCGGGGAGATCCTGGGCGACCGGCTGGCGAAGGCCCCGCTGGGATACGCGGCCGATCATCCCATGATCCGCCATCTCAGGCTGAAGCAGTTCTACGCCGGCGTGGAGCTTGACGATCACCAGGTGTGCTTCTATCCGGGGTTCCGGGCGAGGGTGCAGAGGGTGTTGACGGATGTTCTTCCCCTGGTCCGGTGGCTGCATGGCGCCGTCACCGGCCGGGAATCCTGATCGCTCCGAGGCGCCGCGCCCGGTGCAGGCCGGAGGAAGGGAGAAGAACCATGCTCGTACTTGAATCCCCGGCATACCGGGAAGGCGGAGTGATCCCGCTCCGCCACGCCCACCGCACGGTCGCCGGAGGGGCGAATCTCTCTCCCCCCCTGCGGTGGTCCGATCCTCCCCTTCACACCCGCTCCTTTGCCCTCTCCATTGTGGACATCCACCCCGTGGCGGGGAGCTGGCTTCACTGGCTGGTATTCGACATCCCTTTCCGGGTGCGATCGCTCCCCGAAGGGGCGTCCCGTACGGACCTCCTCCCCCCCCCGGCCCGCGAAGCCGTGAACGGCTTCGGGGAAACCGGGTACGGGGGGCCGGCTCCCCCTCCCGGGTCGGGACGACACACCTACGTCGCCAGCCTGTACGCCCTGAACGTGGCTTCACTCCCCCGCGACTGTGGGCAGAGCCTCAGGCGGTTTGAGCGGGCGCTGGAGGGAGTCCTGATCGAGGAAGCGCGTCTGGCGGGCTGCTACGAACGCTGAGGAGGGTTTCCCCCCTCCCGGATGATCTCGAGGACGAGCCCGGCGATGGCGGGAGATGCCGTCAATCCGGGCGATTCTATCCCCACCAGGTTGACAAGGCCCGGGAGACCCCGGTCGCTTTCATCCCTGATGATGAAGTCACGCACCGGTTCCCCCGGCCCCTGGAGCTTCGCCCGGATGCCGCTTGTGTCGGGAGTCAGGTCCTCATCCCGGACGGATGGGAGGATGCGGCGGATCGCGGCGGCGAAGGCGGGCCTCTTGGCCTCTTCCACCCCGTAGCCGAGGGACCGGCCGGCCAGGTACTCCACGTCGGGCCCGAATTTCACCCTCCCCCCCAGGTCCACCACGGCGTGCACACCCAGGGACTCCCGGGGGGGGATGGGATAGACCAGGCGGTGGATGAGCCGGCTTGCGGGGCCCGTGAGGGCGAAGTAACTCCCCTTGCAGTATCGCAGGCGGTATCCGGCCGCATCGACGTCGATCCCGGCGGAGGCGGCGATGGTGTCGCTCTCCAGACCCGCGGCGTTCACCACGCGTTCGGTGGTGAAGAAGGAGAGTTCCCCCCCTTCGCGGACTGCGACCCGGAATCCCTCCGCCAGAGGCTCCACGCCTGCCACCTCGCAGCGGAGCTGCACGTCGGCTCCGCGCTCCCGCGCCGTGTGGTAGAAGTAGTCCATCAGGCGGTGGGCGCTGATGATCCCGGTCTCGGGAGAGAGGATCCCCCCCGCCGTGGCGATGTGCGGCTCCAGGGCGTGCACTTCCCGGGCGCTCAGCATCCGGAGTTCCACGCCGTTCTCGAGGCCGTGCCGGTAGAGCCGCTCCAGTTCCGGCAGCTCCTCGGCGCACGTTGCCGTGATCACCTTGGTGAGGCGGCTGTGGGGTATGAGGTGCCTGGCGCACAATTCATACAGCATCCGCCTTCCCCGGACGCAGAGGAGGGCCTTGAGGGAGCCGTGCGGGTAGTACAGCCCGGCATGGATGACCTCGCTGTTCCGGCTGGAAGTCTCCTCGCCGTAATGGTGCCTGCGCTCGAGGATGAAAACGGGGGAAAAATGCCGCGCGACTTCCGCGCCGACCGCCAGCCCGACAACGCCGGCTCCGATGACCGTGACTGCTACATCCGGCATGCGCGTTCCTCCTCCCGGAGTTCCGGGGGACTGATGCAGACGTGCCAGGTGTCATCCGGAATGACCCCGGCACTCCGGAAGAAGGCCTCCGCCTCGGCCGTGTCTCCCGACACCAGGACTTTCGCCCGGCGCGCCCGTCCGAACAGGGGGAGATCGAAGATCGAATCGCTGATAACGACAAGAGGGTCTTCTCCCATCCGGCTCCGGAACACCTCCACTTTCCCCTCCCCCACGGGGACGGGCGCCCGGGGCAATCCCGAGAGGATCCCGCCGGAGGACTCCAGGTCGATGCCCGCCACATCCCGGGCGGGAAGTCCGATGCGGGCGAACACCGCCTCCACGCTCCACTGACTGCTTCCCGAGACGGCCAGGACCCGGTATCCCCTCCGGAGCATGGCCCGGACCAGATCCACGACGGGTTGGATGAAGCGCACCCCGCGGGCAACCGCCCTCCCGGCAAACAGCGTGTTCCCGGGAGGGGCTGCCTCAGCCCGGCGGAGCGCATCCTGCGCCAGGGCCCGGACATCCTCCTCCGAGTAGCCGGCCCAAAGCCGGACAATGTCGGCGCACGCGCGGGTTGTTCTTCCCTCGGCAAGCAGTCCGGTGTAGGTCCCGAGGAGGATCTTCCCCAGGTCCTCCCGCGCCCGCGCATGGTGCGGGGCCCCGTCGGCGCCGCGTGAGGCCTGCGCGTGCAGATGTTCCAGGAGGTCCCGTTGGGGATGGTCCGACCAGATCCGGGCGGGGGAGGTCCTGAACAGGCCCCGCTCGAGCTGATCGTACAGCATCGCCTCTCCGATGTCACCCCGGATCACCGTGCCGTCGCAGTCCACCGCCGCGGCGCTCGCGTGCGCGGAGCCGGGAGGAAGAAGGGAATCCAGAAAGGTGTCAGCCGCGGGAAGAAGGCCGAAGTTCATGCATCGGGCATTGTCGTCGCACGGTTCACAAGATAGCAGAAGGAGCGGGGAACCGCAACTCATCCGTTGCAACTCTCGGGCGGGGAGCGTATATTCAAAGAGAAGAGCCCAGACCAAGTCCGGCCGTGCGCACGGTCCGGACTTTTCCTTACCGGAGAGCCGTCTGTCCCTTTCCTCATGGAGAACCTCCGCAACTTCTGCATCATCGCCCACATCGACCACGGGAAGTCCACCATTGCCGACCGGTTCCTGGAGCGGACGGGGACCATTACCCCCCGGGAGATGAAGTTCAACCAGGTCCTGGACGATATGGAGCTGGAGCAGGAGCGCGGCATCACCATCAAGCTCCATGCCGTTCAGATGCACTACCGGGCTTCCGACGGGAAGGACTACGTGCTGAATCTGATCGACACCCCCGGGCACGTGGATTTCTCCTATGAGGTGTCCCGGTCCCTTGCCGCCTGCGAAGGGGCCATTCTGGTGGTGGATGCCTCCCAGGGGGTGGAGGCCCAGACCATCAGCAATCTCTACCTGGCCCTCGACGCCGGTCTGGAGATCATCCCGGTCATCAACAAGATAGACCTCCCGAGCGCCATGGTGGATGCGGTCCGGCACCAGATGCGGGATCTGATCGGGTGCACCGACGAGGAGATCATCCTGGCCAGCGCGAAATCCGGCTCAGGCGTCGACCTGATGCTGGAAGCCGTGGTGGGGCGTATCAGGCCCCCTGCCGGCGATCCGGAAGCGCCTCTGCGGGCCCTCATTTTTGATTCGGTCTTCGACATCTACCGCGGGTCCGTCGTGTACGTCCGGGTCTTCGACGGCACCCTCCGGGAGGGCGAGCGGATCCGGTTCTTCCACAACGGAAAGGTCTTTGAGGCGGAGGAGGTGGGGGTGCTGGAGATGAAGCGTGTCCGCACGGGGGAGCTGGGGGCAGGGAACGTGGGTTACCTGATTGCGGGTGTGAAGGACGTTCACGACACGAAGGTGGGAGACACCATCACAGGCGCCGGAAACCCGGCACCCATGCCCCTCCCCGGGTACAAGGACGTGAAGCCGATGGTGTTCAGCGGCGTCTATCCCACGAGAGCCGAGGATTTTGAAAGCCTGCGCGCTGCCATGGACAAGCTGCGCCTGAACGATTCCTCCCTCGTGTACGAGCCCGAGACCTCGGCGGCGCTGGGGTTCGGGTTCCGGTGCGGGTTCCTGGGGCTGTTGCACATGGAAATCGTCCAGGAGCGGCTGGAGAGGGAGTACGGGCAGAACATCATCAACACGGTGCCGAACGTGGAGTACCGGGTTGCCACAACGGACGGGAACATCGTGCTGGTGGATAATCCCTCCCTGATGCCTCCGCTGGGCAGCATTGCCACGGTGGAGGAGCCCTTCGTCCGCGCCCAGATCATCGTGCCGGTGGAGTATGTGGGGAACATCATGAAACTCTGCATGGACCGGCGCGGGGTGTACAAGAACACGACCTATCTGGATCCCACGCGTGCGGACCTCGAATACGAGATGCCCCTTTCCGAGATCATCTTCGACTTCTATGACAAGCTGAAATCCACAAGCAGGGGGTACGCCTCCTTCGACTACGAGTTCCTCCGGTTTCGCGCCTCCGACCTGGTCAAGCTGGATATCCTCCTGAACGGAGAGCCCGTGGATGCCTTTTCCACGATCGTGCACGGAGACAAGGCCCACGACTGGGGGAAGAAGCTCTGCGTCAAGCTGCGCAAGCTCATACCCCGACAGATGTTCGAGGTGGCCATCCAGGCCGCCATCGGCTCCAAGGTGGTGGCGCGGGAGACCATCTCGGCGATGCGCAAGAACGTCCTGGCGAAATGCTACGGCGGCGACATCACCCGCAAGCGGAAGCTCCTGGAGAAACAGAAGGAGGGGAAGCGCCGTATGAAGCAGGTGGGGAGGGTGGAGATTCCCCAGGAGGCGTTTCTGGCGGTGCTTTCCATGGAAGAAGACTGAATCCACAGCACAGGGAGCGAAAGATGACCCGGGAACGACAGCCCCGGCAGGACCGGGCGTCCGGAAAGAAGCAGACCGCTCAGGACTTCGGAAAGGACGTCCTGTTTGTGGTGGGGGCCTTCCTCCTTCTGAACAGCTTTGTGCTTGCATCCTTCGAGGTCCCCACCGGCTCGATGGAAAACGAGATCATGGCCGGGGACTTCCTTTTCGTGAACAAGTTTCTCTACGGCGGGAGTACTCCGCGCACCATCCCCTTCACCAGCATCCGGCTCCCCTGGTTCTCGGTCCCGGGTTTTCGCGGCGTGGAACGGGGCGACGTCATTGTTTTTGAGTTCCCCGGTCAGCGGGACGAAGTGCGCTCCCCCGAGTTCATGTTCTATCTGAAGCGCGCCGTGGCGCTCAGCGGAGACACGGTGCAGATCATCAACCGGGTTCTGTATGTGAACGGGAAGCGGGCGCCCGTTCCGCGCAACCTCAAGTTCAACAACCCCACGCCCGTTCCCGTACTCACCCCGGATCCCCGGACCTTTCCCCGGGGCGCGGGGTACAACGAGGACAACTGGGGGCCCGTTGTCGTGCCCTCGCGCGGGGACGTCGTACGCCTCTCCCCGGAGGTTTTCGAGCAGTGGCGTGTGTTCATCGGCAGGGAAGGGCATGTGGCCCGGCTGGGTGCAGGGGGGGTGGTGACGGTGGACGGCCGCCCGGCCGCCACCTACACCGTCGAGAGGAACTACATCCTGGGTCTGGGCGACAACAGGGACAACAGCCTGGACGGCAGGTTCTGGGGATTCATCCCGGAGGAGAACATCATCGGAACCCCCATGATCGTGTACTGGTCCTGGAACCCGGATCTTTCGCTCCTGGATGTGGCCGGGAAGCTGGGCTCTATTCGATTCGGGCGGATCGGGACCCTGATCCGATAAGACCGCCGGGGGACGGCGTGGCGGAGGGTCAAGACTGAAAGGGCGCGACCTCCTTCTTGTGGGACTCCTCACGCTGGGGGCGGCACTGCTGCTCCGGGTGTTCGTTCTGGATGCGTACAGGATCCCCACCGACTCCATGGCGGACACGCTGCTCCCCGGCGATGTGGTCCTGGTGAACAAGCTGCTCTACGGCGCCCGCCTCGGGCATTCCCCCTCCGGCGCAGACCGCCTCATCTCCGCCTTCCGGATGCCGGGTTTCCGGGATCCTGCGCGCGGAGACATTCTCGCCTTCCACGCCCCGCAGAAGAAGGGGGTGGTGTATGTGAAGAGATGCGTCGCCGTTCCGGGGGATACGCTCTCCCTGCGGGATGGGACCCTCTTCGTGAACGGCCTTCCCGTTCCCCTTCCCTCCGGCGGAAGGGGCGCCGGGAGGGATGCCGCCGTCCGGCTTTCCCCTTCCCCGACGGGGCATCTTGTCGTCCCCGGCAGGGGACTCCGCCTGGAGGCGGACGGGGAGAGCCGCCGCATGTGGGGCTCCCTCCTGCGGGAGGAGGAGGGCGGGGAGGGTGGCTTCTCTGTCCCCGGTTACGACTACTACTTCGTTCTCGGAGACAACAGACCCAGGAGCAGGGACAGCCGCTCCTGGGGTTTTGTGCGGGAGGATGCCATCGTGGGGAGCCCCTTTCTTATCATCTGGTCCCGGGAACCCGTCGCCTCCCGCTCTCCGTTCGCTCATCTCCGCTTGTCCCGCGTCGGGACTCTCCTCCGGTAGGGCGCCGAAGGTGGCCGCACTCTATGTGCATATCCCCTTCTGCCGGCATCTCTGCCCCTATTGTGATTTCTACTCCGTGGAGGCGGCGGGTGCGGAAGACGCCTTCCTGCGCGCCCTGTGCAGGGAGATTGCCCTGCGGGGAGACCGGGCGGGCGGGGAGCACCTGGACTCGGTGTTCCTGGGCGGAGGAACCCCTTCCCTCCTCACTCCAGACCAGGTGTCCATGGTCCTGGCGGAAGTCCGCCGGAGCTGGCCTGTCGACCCCTGTGCCGAAATCACGCTGGAGACCAATCCCGGGACCGTGGACCGGGCGAAGCTGGCGGCGCTCCGGGAGACGGGTGTGAACCGGCTGAGCATCGGGGTCCAATCCTTCGACGACGGGGAGCTCCGGTTTCTGGGGAGAATCCACACCGCGCGGGATGCGGCGGAGTGCCTTGCCTCGGCCCGGGAGGCCGGCTTCGGGAACATCAGCCTGGACCTCCTGTACGCCATCCCCGGGCAGACGGAACCAGGGTGGGAGAAGACCCTCCGGACGGCGGTCTCCCTTGCGCCCGCCCACATCTCGGCCTACGGGCTGGTGGTGGAGGAGGGGACGCCCCTGTGGGAAGCCGTCCGGCGGGGGGACGTTCGTCCGGCCGCCGAGGAACAGGAGGCCCGGCTGTTCGAGCGCACGATGGAGCTGCTTGAGGCGGAGGGATACGAACACTACGAGGTTTCCAACTACGCCCTGCCCGGCCATGCCTGCCGCCACAACCTCACATACTGGGGACACGGGAATTACATCGGGGTGGGACCCTCGGCCCACTCCTTCTGGCGGGATGCCCGGGGTCTGGTTCCGCCGCGCCGATGGGCCAACGTGGCGGATGGGGCGGCCTACACCGACCGCATCCGGCAGGCAGGCTCGGCGGTGGAGTTCGAAGAGGAACTGACGCCCGGGATGCTTCTGACGGAATCCCTTTTCCTGGCGCTCCGGAGCAGGGGGGTGGAGGAGGAGGCTCTCCGCCGGGCAGGCCGGACGGAGGGAGGCGGGCTCCCGGGGCTTCTGGAGGATCTCATCGGGAAGGGACTGGTCCGGAGGGAAGGGGGGCGGATCCGCCTCACCCGGGCGGGGTTCCTTCTCTGCGATGAGATCACATCGCGCATCCTCTCCTGCTGAGACGGCGTGCGGGGCGCCTGGTGTCGGGCGCGCGGAGGGGAACGGGTGCGTGCGCGGTGATGGCGCCCCGGAAGCAGGGCACCCCGCGCGCAGTCCGACCGGGGCTCCCGGGCGCCTTGAACGTCATCCGCTTTTGCTCTATATTGCGCTGTTGGGGCTTTCTCCAACTCAGCGAAACACGACATCTTTTTGAGGTCTTCATGACAGAACGGCTCGGGCACCGGATCCTCGCCGGGGGGGTGTTTCTCGCCTCCACCGTGGTGTACCTGCTGACGATGGCTCCCACCGTCGTGTTCTGGGATGTGGGGGAGTTCATCGCGGCTGCGGACATGCTGCAGGTGCCCCACCCTCCCGGGTCGCCGCTGTTCCTTCTGCTGACGCGTCTTGCGATCATGCTGCCGGTGGCGGCCGATCACGCGGTTCGGGCGCACGCCCTGACGGCGGTCTGCAGCGGCCTCGCGGCCATGTTCGTGTATCTTGTCACGGTCCGGGTCATCCGCCATTACCGGGAGCGCCCCCGGACGCCCGTGGAGAGGATTGCCCTGTACGGTTCGGCTGCCGTGGGAGCGCTGTCCCTGGCATTCGGAACCACGGTGTGGAACAACTCCATCGAGTCAGAGGTGTACGGCCTCAGCACGCTCTTTCTGGCGGCCATCATGTGGCTTGTGATGCGATGGCTGGAGAGGGAGGAGCAGGGAGGAAACGAGAAGTACATCCTCCTGATCTCCTACCTGGTCGGACTCTCCCTGGGGGTCCACCTCCTGGCCCTCCTGGCCATCTTCCCCGTGCTGATGATCATCTACTTCAAGCGATACACCGTCAACCTGAACAGCTTCTTCCTCTTCGGGATGGTCACGGTGGGCATTTTTGCCGTGGTCTATCCGGGGATTGTGAAGTATCTGCCGGGCATGATGGACGGGGACTGGCGGGGGACCCGGAGCGACCTGATCGCGGTGATCCCCTGGATTCTGATTGCATTGGTCTTCTACGGGGTGTACGCGACCCATCAGCGGCGGCGGAAGATGGCGCACATCGGCCTCCTCTCCCTCGCCCTGATCTTCATCGGATACACCACCTATCTCACGGTGCTGATCCGCTCGAACGCCGAGCCGCCGATGAACGAGAACAACCCGAGCAATCTGGCCGGTCTGACGTACTATCTGGGACGGGAGCAGTACGGGGACTCGCCGCTCTGGCCCCGGCGCTACAGCCAGGAGCCCCAGCACCAGGGAATCTACACGAACTACTCCAGCGAGATGGATTTCCTGATCCGCTATCAGCTCAACCACATGTTCACCCGGTACCTCCTCTGGAACTACGCGGGATCGGAAGGAGACTGGCAGGATGCGCGTGCCAACCTCTTCCCTCTGAACGCGCTTCTGAATCCGGTGGCGAAGGCGCTCTCCGGGACCACGCCCTTCGCCGGTTCCGCCTGGGACTCCCTGTTCTGCCTCCCCCTTGCCGTGGGTCTCTTCGGTCTCTGGCAGCATTTCAAGCGGGACCGTACCATGGCGTTGGTGTTCCTTACGATGTTCCTCCTCATGGGCCCCGTGCTGGCGCTCTTCCAGGGGCAGCAGGAACCCCAGCCCCGCGAGCGTGACTACTTCTACGTGGGGGCATTGCTGGTCTTCTCCATCTGGGTGGCCATCGGGCTGCTTTCCCTGGTGGACCTGGCAGGCCGCGCCGGGTCCGCGTCCGGGCGTCCCGCCCTGCTGGTCGCGGGCATCCTGGGAGCGGGCACGCTGGCGATTCCGGTCAACATGCTGCGGGTGAACTGGGAGTCCCACAACCGGTCGGGCAACTACGTGGCCTGGGACTACTCCTACAATATCCTCCAGACCTGCGAGAAGGACGCCATCCTCTTTACCAACGGGGACAACGATACCTTCCCGCTCTGGTATCTGCAGGACGTGGAGGGGGTGCGCCGGGATGTCCGCATCGTCAACCTCAGC
Source organism: Bacteroidota bacterium (assembly GCA_049587715.1). Classification (GTDB taxonomy): domain Bacteria; phylum Bacteroidota; class Ignavibacteria; order UBA10030; family UBA6906; genus JBAVEL01. The sequence continues at coordinate 11,623 of JBAVEL010000093.1, read as the reverse complement.
CTGGTCAACACTCCGTGGTATATCCAGCAGATGAAGGCCCCGCCGTATTATCCCGAGGCCAAGCCGGTTCCCATGAGCCTTTCCGACGCCCAGATTGCGCGCATCCAGCCGATGGCATGGGAACCCCGGCAGTTGACCCTGCCGGTGCCTCAGGCGGCCTTCGACCGCTACGGGGCGACGGATTCCGCCGCGCGCGCACAGGGAGCCGTCACCTTCACCATGAACCACACATTCATGGCAGGGACGGTCAAGGCGGTGAAGGTCCAGGATATCATGGTGCGCGATATCATCTTTGCCAACAACTGGGAGCGGCCGGTCTATTTTGCCGTGACGGTCTCCCCCGACAGCAAGATCGGGCTGGACGAATACCTCTGGTTCCACGGGCTGGCATGGCGCCTGGAGCCGCGGCGCACGGCGGGACAGGAGCAGAACCTGGACCCGGAGGTGGTGCGCAGGAACCTCTTTGACGAGCCGGAGGGCTTTGCGAAGGAGCACCGCTACGGCTACAGGTTCCGCGGAGTGGCGGACCCGGCGGTCTACTTCGACGAGAACACGACGAAGCTGATGATCAACTACCGGTCTGCATTCATCCGGCTGGCCCTCTACTATGCCAACATGCTGCGGGACAATGCCCGGGCCCAGGAGTGTCTGGACCGGATGGAGACGCTCATCCCCCGCCGGAAGATACCGATGGGCTGGGAGCTTTCCTCCGACATCGCGTCCTTCTACCAGCGGATAGGCCGGAAGGAGACCTACCTCGCGATGCAGGCGGAGATCGAACCCGTGCTGCAGGACCTCATTGCGTCGGGCCAGTACAACGTGAACTCCTACTACAATCCGTTCCGCGTTCTGTTGGATCTCTACGAGGTGCGCGATGAGCCGGAGAAGGCCCTGGAGGTGATGCAGCGGCTTGCGGAGCGTTTTCCCAACGACCGGAATCTGCAGCAGAGGATCCAGGCGCTGGAGCAGGAGATACGCGCGCGCAATCCCGCGTCCGCGAAGTCCGACACGGCCTCCTGAGCGGCGGCTTCCCGTCATGCGCATTCTGGTCCTCAACTGGCAGGACGGGGCCCACCCGCGGGCCGGCGGCGCCGAAGTGCACCTGCACGAGATATTCCGCCGGGTGGCGGCGCGCGGCCACAGCGTCACGCTTCTCTGTTCATCATTCCCCGGCGCCCATCCCGAAGAGATGCGGGACGGCATCCGGGTGCTCCGGCGGGGCGGGCGGTTCCTGTTCAACTACCGCGTGATCCGGGAGTACTTCAGGGTGCGGCGGGGCGGAAGCTTCGATGTGGTGGTGGACGATCTGAACAAGATTCCCTTCTGTACCCCGCTCTACGTCCGGGAGCCGCTGGTGGGCATTGCCCACCATCTGTTCGGACGGAGCATCTTCCGGGAGGCGGGCTTCCCGTCGGGTGTATACGTCTACCTGATGGAGCGCCTCGGCCTCGCCGTCTACAGGGCCGCGCGCACCCCGTTCCTGGTGGTCTCTCCCAGCACGAGGGAGGAGTTCCTCCGGCACGGGTTCCCGCCGAAAACCCTGGGGACGGCATACAACTGCGTGGATCATGACGTGTACAACCCCGGGGGGGGAACAAAGAGCCCGACCCCCCTTCTGGGGGCCATGGGACGCCTCAAGCGGTACAAGAGCGTGGACCACCTTCTCACGGCTCTTCCCCTCATCGCCGATGCCGCGCCCAATGTGCGGCTGGTCGTGGTCGGAGACGGGGACGACAGGCCCCGCCTGGAGAGACTCGCGCATCGCCTGGGGGTTTCCGCCCGCGTGGACTTCACCGGCTACGTCTCCCAACAGAGGAAGGTGGAACTGCTCCGGAGCATGTGGCTGAAGGTGGCGACGTCTGCAAAAGAGGGGTGGGGCCTGACAGTGCTGGAAGCCAACGCCTGCGGCACCCCGGTCCTGGCCAGCGATGTCCCGGGCTTGAGGGATTCCATCCGGGACGGGGAAACAGGGGTTCTCTACCGCTACGGGGATGTCGGGGAACTTGCCCGGAAGGCGATCCGGCTCCTTCAGGACGCGGCCGAGAGGGAACGGCTCGCCGGGAATGCGCTCCGGTTTGCGCGCGGCTTCCGGTGGGATGCTGCGGCTGAAGATACCCTGGCGTTCCTCCGGCGCCGGGTCGGCGCCTTCAGCGCCGCATCAGACGCCTGATGAGCCGTATCTGGCCGGCGTGGTAGAGGTCGTGCGCGGCGATTCCCTCAAGGAGCATGCGGAGTGTTTCGGGACCGGGCCGGGAGGGCGCCCCGGGACCTCCGGCCGCCGGTGCGGCGAGCGCCTTCCTGAGTCTGCGGTGTTCCCTATCCAGGATCTTCCGCTCTTCTTCCCAGGAGCTCCCTCCACCCGCCGCACCCCGCGCAAACCAGTTGCTTCCCTTCAGAGGAAAAGACCCGCGCGGGGCCCCCGTCAGCCGGCGCCGGACGGCGTATTTCCAGTAGGCGGCGTGGAGGACGATTTCCCTGATGTTGTGTCTCCCGGGTGCCGGCCTCCGCGAGGCCTCGCCTGAGGTCAACCCCCGGATGGAGCCGCGCAGGTTGGGGCCGTGCCAGGATCGGAGCTCATAGGCACGGTCCAGGGCCTCCACCAGAATCCGGATGTCAGAGCGCGTGAGGTGCATGGGGCTCCTTGTCGAAGTGCTCCAGAAGGATCCGTGCGCAGGCCCGGGGTGAGGGTGCCCTCAGGATGGGCGGCCCGGCGGCCGCATCGCGGCCCTCCAGGCCCGAGCGGACGGTCCGGATGACCGGCTCCCAGAAGGCGCCGAGGAGGACAAGCGGCTTGCGCCTCATGACTCCCTTCTCCATCGTCTCCCAGGCGGCCGCGAGCTCGAGCAGGGTTCCGGTACCTCCTCTCAGAACCACATAGGCATCGCCCCGCCGGAGAAGCTCCTGGAGTCTCTCCAGGAGCGTGGATGCGGTGATGACCCTGTCCAGCCACCGGTTGGGTTCCCGGTGGGAAGAGGAAAACACGACACCGGTGGTGGTTCCCCCCGCTTCCTGCGCCCCGCGCGCGGCGGCTTCCATGGTCCCCCCGTAGCCGCCATTGCAGAGAGCGAATCCCGCTGCCGCCAGCTCCCTTCCCAGGGCCCCAGCCAGGAGATACTCCGGATGCCCCTGGGGAGGGAGGGCGCTGCCGAAGACGGTCACCACCCCGCCGGCGGGGCCCGTCAATCCCGGAACTCCCATGCGAAGCCGAACCGGATCATCCTCTCGGGCGCCGGGTAGAAGGGAGCGGTGAAGGAGCGGGCTCCGGTGATGTTCTCCCATACAATGTGGACGGCGGCGTCTCCGATCCGTGCCAGGGCCACCGCGTCCGCCGATCCCCCGGCTCCCGCACCCTCTCCCGGGTTTTCCATGAAGACGAGTGTCTCCGGGTCGAAGAGCATCCCCCGGTGGGCCGCCGCGTAGCGGACGCGGAAGCCGCACTGGAGGTCCAGCCGGTCCCCCAGAGGCATGAGGCGGAGATAGATTCCGCCGTGGACCCAGAAGGGGGGAAGGAGTCCCGTGGAAATCCCCCCCGCGTCCGCCTGACGGATCCAGGTGGCGGCTCCCTCCGCCTGGAGAATGCCGATCCGTGCAGTCCAGGATCCGCACACCCCCCAGGTTGTCCGGTCTTCCCCGTTGCCGAAGGCCGGCCTGGGGAAGGGGACCCCGGAGGAACCCGGTCTGGCCCGGATGGGATTCCGGACCCGTCGGTGGAATATGCCTGCTTCCGTCCGGAGGATGCGGTCGTGGGAGAATACAAGGCCCGCCTCCAGCAGCCGGTGTGTCTCCTCGCGGAGGGGGAAAGCGGACGGAGGGGATCCCTCACGGTGTGACAGCTCCACGTAGTCCGGGGGGCGGACCGAAACGGAGGCCCCCGCCTTCAGAGCCAGCCCCGGGAGGATGCGGAACAGGGCGTTTCCCCCTGCGCTCAGGTGCGCAGCACCCCGGAAGAAGTCCCCCCTCAGCGAGAGGGTGACCATGTGCGAGTCCCGGGCCGTCAGGCGGTCCCGTACCCAGACGGCCCCGGCGGGGTTCCTTCTGCGTCCGAGGTCCGGACTTCCCTCCACCTGGCGGATCCCGATTTCTCCTCCCGCAGACAGGTGCTGACCCGGCAGGGCCGCCTCCTGCCGGGCCACCGCTCCCATCCAGGAGGTCCGGTGGTCGGAGCTGATCAGGATACCATTCGGATCCGGGCGGTTCTCCTCGTCCCTGTATTCCCGCAGGGCATGGGAGTAGTAGAGGGTGAGGGATGAGATCGTGAGGGTGTCGTCCCCCGGAAGGCCCAGGATGGTCATGTCCAGATCGTGTCGCGAGACCTTCTCATAGGAGTCGGTGTTCCCTACGGCCGCCTGGAGCGGATCGAAGGACCCCTCGGGTCCCGAGAGCGACGTCCGGATGCCTCCGTTCAATTCGGTCTGGGCGGATGTGAATTGCTCCGAGACCAGCACGGCCAGCCGGGGACCCACGGTGATACGCGCGCCCAGACGCCCGTTCCACTGCTGGTGCGCGGTGTTGGCGAATCTCCCGTCCGTTGACTGCTGCTGAAAGCCCGCGGTGTAATGGAGCACCCTGGAAACCGCCTGACTGATGCTCCCGTCGGTGCGTGTGTAGTCATAACCCGATTCGGCATAGAGGAGCCGGGAGCGGGGGCCGGGGGAGCGGGGGATTTCCGTGAGGAGGTTCATCGTCCCCCCTTCGCCGGCCGCCCCTGCGGCGAAAGATCCTGCTTCATCCTGAAGCTCGACGGCCCCCGCCGCCGCGAGGGGGACATACCAGAGGTTCGCGATCCCCCAGGCCGGATCGTTGAGAGGGCGTCCGCCCGAGAACAGGGCGGCGGAGCGGACCCCCGCACCGCGGAAATCCGGACTGTCGTGCTGGCCGGGGCTGGAAAGATCCCGCAGGAAAAGGCCCGGGGTTCTCCGGAGGAGATCCCCCAGGTATCTCTCCTCCCTCCAGGCAGGTGTCTCCGGTTCCCCGGGAGGAAGGCCGCCGGGGGGAGCCAACCGTCCGGCAAAGGCGGGGAACACCGTCCCGCCGGCCGGTTTCCCGTTCTGCGGGGCCCCCGCCAGGGAGTCGGCTGCGGGGTCGGGCTGCTCCCACGCCGCGGCATGTCCGGGGGGGGAAGACAGAACGGCGCAGACAAACCAGCATGCAGCCCGGGCGCTGCGTTGATTCCGGCGCTTCACGGGACTTCCTCCTGCGGAGCCTGAAATCCCGGCGGGGTGAGGAAGGTCCGGTATCCGCAGGAGTTGAGTTGCTCCGCCGCCTGCGCCGCCCTCCCGGCCGTGTCAAACAACCCGTACACGGCGGAGCCGCTTCCCGTGAGGGCGGAGCCGGCTGCGCCCGCCCGGAGCATCAGTTCCTTCACATCCCGGACGGGGGGATGTGCCTTGCATATGGGTTCCTCGAAGTCATTCCGGATTCGTTCCGCGAGAAGCCGGTTCTCGAGTCTGGGTTCCTTCAACAGGCGGGTTGCCGCAACCGGCAGGTCGCCCGCAGGGCGGACCCTCCCGTACGCCCAGGCGGTGGAGACGTGGATGCCGGGGTGGCACACAAGGATCGTGTGGGGTACCTCCAGGGTGAAGAACTCCAGGATCTCCCCCCGTCCGGAGGCGAATGCGCTGCGATTGCCCAGGAAAAAGGGGACGTCCGAGCCGAGAAGGAGGGCCACGGCCTCGAGGGTGGTCCCATCCGCCTCCCTTCCCCAGAGGCGGGGGAGAGCACGGAGCACCGCGGCGGCGTCCGCGCTCCCGCCACCGAGTCCGGCCCCGGCGGGGATGTTCTTCTCGATGGCAATGTGCGCCCCCCGTTTTTCTGCAAACCGTGCGCCGAGAAGCGCTGCCGCCCGGTAGCAGATGTTGGCTTCCCCCTCGGGCGCTTCGGGCGAATTGCTCCGGACCGAAATGTCACCCGCGGCCTCGATCAGGATCCGGTCGCGGATGTCCACGCGGTGGAACACGGTCGCCACCTCATGATATCCGTCGGATCGCCTGCGGAGGATCCGCAGGCCGAGGTTGATCTTGGCGTACGCGTGCAGGATGAGCATCCGGGCCCCGGTGCGGCAGAACTGCCGTTCGGCAGGGAGGATAGCGATTTCAGCGGAGAAAACAAACCTGCACGCAGGCCGTGCAACCGACCCCTTCGAGCGATTCGGGTGGTCCTGTCCGGTCGGCGGCGGATGCGGCCGCCGGGTTACGTCTTTGACTGTCACGGGTGCTTTTCGTATCATGCGGCCGTCATGCGGTCCGCTCCCCTTTCCCGGCCTCGTCCCCCCGCTCCCTCCCTTTCGTTCCGCGTGAGCGGCCTTTGTTCCGTCGCTCCATCGCCCTCCTGCGGGGCGCAGGCAGGAGGATGGAGGTGAGCTTCTCGGTCGGGCACGTCCGTCTGGGAGGCGATGCGCCCCTGGTCCTGATCGCAGGTCCCTGCGTTGTGGAGGGGAGGGAAATGCTCCTGCGCACCGCGGAAGCGGTGCGGGAGACGGCCTCGCGCCACGGTGTCCCCCTTGTGTTCAAGTCCTCCTACCGGAAGGCGAACCGGACAAGCGGGGCCTCGTTTGCCGGCATCGGAGACGACGAAGCCCTGGCCGCACTCGCTGCGGTGAAACGCGAGATGGATCTCCCCATCCTCACCGATGTGCACACCGAGGCCGAAATTCCGGCGGCGGCGGAGGTGGCGGATGCGCTTCAGATCCCCGCCTTCCTCTGCAGGCAGACGGCCCTTCTGGAGGCGGCGGGGAGATCGGGCAGGGCGGTGAACATCAAGAAGGGACAGTTCCTTGCGCCGGGGGACATGGCGCATGCCGCCCGGAAGGTGGCGCAGACCGGCAACAACCGGATTCTGCTCACCGAGCGGGGCACCACCTTCGGGTACAACAACCTGGTCGTGGACATGCGCTCGCTGGTGATCATGGGCGGGCTGGGGTATCCCGTTGTCCTGGACGCCACACACTCCGTGCAGCTCCCCGGGGGGGGGCCTGCGGGTTTGTGGAGCGGCGGCCAGCCCGAGTTTATTTTCCCCCTGGCCCGGGCGGGGGCGGCGGTGGGGATTGCGGCGCTTTTCCTGGAAGTGCACCCGGACCCTCCCCGGGCTCTCAGCGACGCCGACAGCCAGCTATCCCTGGACCTCCTGGACAGGCTTCTCTCCCAGGTGGCCGCCATTGCCCGTCTCCGGAACTCCTTCTGATGCGCTCCGGCGCCGAGATACGCAGGAAAGCGGCCCGCATCCGGATGCTCCTGATGGACGTGGACGGTGTGATGACGGACGGGGGGGTGTACTACTCCGCGCGCGGTCTGGCCATGAAGCGGTTCCACGCGCACGACGGGTATGGCGCGGTGCTCTGCCGCGAGGCGGGACTGCGGCTCGGAATGGTGAGCGGGAGGGAGAGTCCGCTGGTGGCGCTCCGGGCGCGTGATCTGGGCGTGGACGAGCTCCTGCAGGGTGTCGCCGACAAGCACTCGGTGCTGGCGGGCCTCCAGGCCAAATACTCGCTGCGGAGGGAGGAGTTCGCCTACATTGGTGACGATCTCTTTGATCTTCCTCTCCTGGGCGCGGTGGGTCTCTCGGGGGCGCCGGCGGATGCCCGGAAGGAGGTGCGGGGGGCCGTGGACTATGTGTGCCGGCAGCGCGGCGGGGAGGGAGCGCTCCGGGAGTTCATGGATCTCATTCGGGGGGCCCGCCGCAGGACCACGGGAGGAGCAGCATGAAGGATGCCCGCAGCATCATGGAGTCCGCCAGGGAGGTGATCCGGGTGGAGGCGCGGGCGGTGGCGGCTCTGGAATCCCGCCTGGACGAGGGGTTTGCCCGCGCCGTGGACCTGCTCCACCAGTGCAAGGGAAGGGTGATCGTGACGGGGGTGGGGAAGTCCGGCATTATCGCCCGGAAGATCGTGGCGACGCTCAATTCCACCGGGACTCCCTCCCTGTTCCTCCATCCGGGAGACGCGGTCCACGGGGATCTGGGGATGGTCCGGCAGGATGATGTGGTGGTGTGCATTTCCAAGAGCGGAGACACCGCCGAGCTTCAGAAGCTCCTCCCCATGTTCCGCCGTCTGGACCTTCCGCTGATTTCCATAGTGGGGAATCGGCAGTCTGTGCTGGCGCGCGCATCCACCGTCACCCTGGATGCCCTTGTGGAGGAGGAGGCCTGTCCCCACGACCTGGCCCCCACGTCCTCCACCACCGCCAGTCTGGTGCTGGGGGATGCCCTGGCGGTGGCGCTGCTCCGCAGGCGGGGCTTCAGCAGGGACCAGTTCGCCCTGTTTCATCCGGGGGGGGTGCTGGGGCGCCGCCTGCTCCTGCGGGTGGACGAGATCATGACGACGGGGGACGCGATCCCCACGGTGAAGACCGGCGTTCCCCTCCGGGATGCAATCATGGAAATGACCAGCAAGCGGCTCGGTTGCACCTGCGTGGTGGAGGACGACGGGTCGCTGGCGGGGATCATCACCGACGGGGACCTGCGGCGCCTGCTCCAGAAGACCCCGGACGTGACGCATACCTCGGCTGAGGCGGTCATGACCAGACACCCCCGGACGATCCGCCGGGGGACTCTCGCGGTGGCCGCGCTGCAGGAGATGGAGTCGTTCAACATCACCCAGATCATCATCGTGGATGAGGATTCCCGCCCGGTCGGGGTGATCCATCTCCACGATCTCGTGAAGCTGGGGCTGGGGGGGGAGGAGTCTTCATGAAGGGGTTGCGCTCCCTTCTCCTGGCCGCCCTCCTGGCCGGGGGGTGCGAGGAGAAGCTGAAGCCCGCCGTTGTGGACCTTCCCGGGAGCGAGCTCCCTTCGCAGGAAAGCTGGAACAGCACCGTGGTGTTTTCCGATTCGGCCCGCCGCAAGGCAGTCCTCTCTGCGGGGCACATTGCCGTCTATCGAACCCGGATGGAGACCGTGCTGGAGGAAAGCGTTGCAGTGGATTTCTACGACGAATCCGAGCGCCGCACCTCCCGTCTCACCGCGCGGCGGGGACGGGTGGACGACCGGACGCGGGATTTCGAGGCCTCCGGGCGCGTGGTGGTCGTGTCCGACAGCGGAACCGTCCTGCGTACGGAGCGCCTCTTCTGGGACAATGCCGCCAGACGCATCCACACGGACGCCTTCGTGGAGATCACAACCCCGTCCGAAATCATCCAGGGCCACGGAATGGAGAGCGACCAGGCCCTGCGGCACTACAGGATCTTCCGTGTCACCGGTCAGACCGTCGTACGGGAGTGAACGCGCAATGAGACGGCATTCCGTTGTGCGGCGCTGGACGGCCGTCATGCTGACCGCCGCAGCGGTTGGACGCGCGTTTTGCCAGGGGAGCGGGGTTCTCACGGTGGAGAACGCCGACAGTCTCGTGGGCGGCGAAATCCGGGGAGAGGCGATCCGCGAGCTGATCGGCAACGTCCGGTTTCACCAGGAGAGTGTGCAGGTCCGCTGCGACCGGGCGGTGCAGTACACCGGGAAGGGCCGTGTGGAGCTGCTGGGAAACGTCGTCGTCCGGGACGGACCGGTGACCCTCCGCTCCCCCCGGGGCGTGTATCACCGCGACGGCCGGCGGGCGGAGGCCTTCGATGGGGTCATGATGGAAGACGGGGCCTCGCGCGTTCGCTCGGCATCAGCCGCCTACATGGTGGAAGAACGGATCGCCTCGTTTCAGGGATCGGTGTCGGTGGAGGATTCCGCCGGTGTGCTCCAGGCGGATTCCCTGGTTTCCTTCCGCGCGGAGGATCGCTCGATCGCTTTCGGCTCGGTGTCCGTGCTCAGCCGCACCGACGGTGTGACGGTGACGGGCGGGCGGCTGGAGAGCCTCCAGGGGAGGCGCATCAGCCGGGTGACGGAAGATCCCGTTCTGTACCAGGCGGACACCGGCCCGGGCGGATCGGCGGAAACCCTGATCGTCCGGAGCAGGGAGATGGAGCTCCACCGGGACACCCTGCGGCGGCTCGTGGTCAGGGACAGTGTGGAGATCCTGCGCGGCGAGCTTGCGGGCCGCTCCTCCGGAGCGGTCTTCTTTGCGGGGGGAGACAGCATTCACCTGCGGGGTTCCCCCGTGCTCTGGTACGGGGAGTCCCAGATCACGGGCGATTCCATAAACGTCTATCTCCGGGGCCGGCGTCTGGACCGGGTGGAGGTGGGCGGCAATGCCATGGCGGTGAGCCGCCCCGCCCCCGGGCTCCCCCGCCGCTTCGACCAGCTCAGGGGGGAGCGCCTCACCATGCACTTCACGGGAGGGGAGCTGGAGCTTGTCCGTGTCACGGGGAGGGCCATGAGCGTGTTTCACCTGTTCGAGGACACCGCGGCGGGGGGGCTGAACCGGACCACCGGCGATGCCATCGCCATGCGCTTTCGGGAGAGCCGTCTCGACGAGGTGACCGTTGCGGGTGGCGTCGAGGGGCGGTACGTCCCGGAAAACCTCCTGGAGGGCGCGGAGGAGGAGTATGCCCTCCCCGGCTTCTTCTGGCGCGAGGACAGGCCGCGGGTCTTTCCGGGGAGGGTCCCCCGCCCCGTCCGGCGGGGAGGTGATGAGTGACGGAAGGGAGCATGGCGGGATGACCGATCAAACGGGGACGCTCCGGTCCGAAGGCCTCATCAAGCGCTACCGGAAGCGTACGGTGGTGCGGGACGTCAGCGTGGAGGTCCGGCGCGGGGAAGTGGTGGGGCTTCTCGGCCCCAACGGAGCCGGCAAGACAACCACGTTCTACATGATGGTGGGGATGATCACTCCCGACAGCGGGAGGGTGTTCCTGGACGACCGCGAGATCACACGCATGGCCATGTACAGGCGCGCCCGGATGGGAGTGGGCTACCTCCCGCAGGAGGCCTCCATCTTCCGGAAGATGACCGTGGAGGAGAACATCATGGCGGTCCTCCAGATGATGGACCTCCCGGGACCGGAACGGCGTCTGCGCTGCGCGCGGCTCATGGAGGACTTCAACATCAGCCACATCGCACGCAGCCGGGGATACATGCTCTCGGGCGGAGAGAGGCGTCGGACCGAAATCGCGCGCGCCCTTGCCACGGACCCGCGCTTTATTCTGCTGGACGAGCCCTTCGCGGGGATAGACCCGATCGCCGTGGAAGAACTCATGACCATCGTGGCCGGTCTCAAGCAGCGCCGTATCGGTGTCCTCGTGACGGACCACAACGTGCACGAGACCCTTTCGATCACCGACCGCGCCTATCTGCTCTTCGAGGGGGAGATCCTCACCTCCGGAACGTCCCAGTTCCTTGCCGACGACCCGGAGGCGAGAAAGCTGTACCTGGGGGAGAAGTTCCGGCTGGACCGTTACCAGTAGCGGGCTGCGCGCCTGCTCCTGGTCAGTCCTTCGTCTCCGGGGGCGTGGATGGGGGCGGGGGGGCGGTCCCCCGGGCCGCCTCCCCCTTCTTCGGGACGGGAGGCGGTGGCTTGGGTTCCTTCCGGTAGTCCGTCAGATAGAACCCGCTTCCCCGGAAGATCAGTCCGGCGCCGGCCCCGATGATGCGGTCCAGTCCGGCCCTTCCACAGGCGGGGCAGGTGGTGAGGGGGGGCTCCGTGATGGACTGCAATTCCTCCAGCTCGAATCTGCACTCCCTGCAACGGTATTGATAGGTCGGCATGCGCGTCCTGTTCAGGCGATACCCGGGCGCCGCGCCCTGGTGC
>JBAVEL010000092.1:0-18904 GCA_049587715.1 Bacteroidota bacterium | reverse complement strand
ATCCACGCCCCCGCGTGGGGGGCGACTTCCGCTTGCCCGTTCACGTAACTTCACAACGTGTTTCAATCCACGCCCCCGCGTGGGGGGCGACGACATCCGGGACGTTTTCCGCACCCTCGCCAAGGTTTCAATCCACGCCCCCGCGTGGGGGGCGACCGCCGGCCGACCTCCGCCGCGAGTACCTCCATTGGTTTCAATCCACGCCCCCGCGTGGGGGGCGACGTGCACATCCTGGACGAGATGTTCCTGTGCACCGTTTCAATCCACGCCCCCGCGTGGGGGGCGACGGGAGTGCTACGCGTACGGTGGCACGGTGAACGTGTTTCAATCCACGCCCCCGCGTGGGGGGCGACGTCGGCCCGCTGGTCGAACGTCTGGCACTACCCGTTTCAATCCACGCCCCCGCGTGGGGGGCGACGGCCCGCATGACCTCCATGCCTTGGGCGTAGAGGTTTCAATCCACGCCCCCGCGTGGGGGGCGACGATGAGGTGATGGACAGCATCGTCACGATTGAGGTTTCAATCCACGCCCCCGCGTGGGGGGCGACGATGTCGTGGCTGACCCTGCCATTGCGGACAAGGCGTTTCAATCCACGCCCCCGCGTGGGGGGCGACCTCTACATTGAGCAGGCGCAAGACGCGTATGCTGAGTTTCAATCCACGCCCCCGCGTGGGGGGCGACCGTAGATGTCTCGCGAGGACAAGCCAAGGCCTTGAACGTGAGCCTTCCCGCTAACACAGCCCAGCATTTGGCCCATATCCGTCAGAGTCTTTGAAAAACCCCGAATTCATCACGCAAACACACAGCTAACCCTCCGGCAGTTCTGTGCGAACTCCGATTAGCGTTACAGAATCATGGGGGCCTCCACATCTTCCACTCCAACCCGCCCGTGGTGTTCCACTCGCCTACGCCAGTTCGATCCCAGGAAGTAGAATCTCAAACTGTCTTCCGCCGCCTGATAGCGCCCGAGGAGTGCGGCCTTTAGGAACTCCCATTCGGCGGGATCAACATTGCACTCGAACACGGAATTCTGGACCCGGAGTCCATAGTCTGCACATATCTCGGCGATATGTCTCAGTCGCTTGACCCCCGCAGGCTTCTTTGTGGAGACATCGTATGTCACTAAAACCATCACGGGTCTACCTCAACAAAAATGGTGGATACGCCGGCAGGTCCCCGCGTATGTGCCTGGCCATAAGTTGGGCTTGGACGTGCGGAATAAGGCCCACCGTGATCTTCTCCTGAAGGTATGGGTGAACTATCTCCTCCTGTTTACGCCTCTGATATGCCGCAAGGAGGGTCCTTCTGGCCGACTCAGTCATTCGGACCTCTCCGGATTCGCGACGCTCGAAATCGGTGCCCACAACCTGCCGTAGGTTGATCAGATTCAACATGATCCGATCTGCTAAGTAGGCACGCAACTCCTCCATGAGGTCGAGGGCCAGGCTGGGCCTGCCAACCCGAATTCGATGCAGGAAGCCAACCTGAGGATCCAGCCCGGTTGTCTCAAGTGCGGAGCGAACATCATTCGCGAGGATCGCGTACAGGAAGGACAATATCGCGTTGGGTGCATCCAACGGCGGCCGTCGAGACCTTCCTCGAAAAGCGAATGCTTCGTCTCCGGATCCAATTAACGAGGGCATCACTGAGAAGTACTCCGCGGCGCAGTCGCCCTCATATCCCCTGAGTTCGTCCAGGTTAGCCGCATGTTCGATTTCCCGCAGCTTGTGACCGAGAAGATTGCACGCCCGGGTAACAGCCTCGGGACTTGACTCCGGGTGGTTGCGCATATGCCGGAGCAGGATATGACGGGTGTTCGATACCTTCGCACCCACAATCGGCCTAGCGATGGCGAGGGTGTCTGCGTCTCGGTCTGCTACGCCATATTGGGCTTTCCGCAACAGGACATTCCCCTGCTGTGAGCCAGCCACGCGCGCCAAGAATCGCCCCTCACACGACAAATAGCATATCCCGACAGAATTCTCGGCGCAGAATGCCATCAGTGGAGGACTTAGAGCCTTGAAGCCGAAACAAACAATGTTCTCGATCGCATGAATGGGTGCCTGGAGCACTTTCTCTCCGTTCTTTTCGACGACGAACGTCTCTCGCTCCTTCCGAACGTATGCGTCGTCTGAAGTCAGATAGAGGGTGTTCAGATGCCGTCGCACGGGTGGTATAGGGCTTCCAGATACTCTCGAAGCCGTTGATCATTCATCGCCTTCGGAAGGCAGCGCGGCTCCAGAGAACAGTTCCTGCATCGCGGTCCATATTCAGCCCGCGGTGTTTTCTTCTGGTCGAGAAGGTGCCGCACGGCCACTGCAGTTCTCTCGGTCTCCAGCCGAAGAGCATCATCCAGAACAACCTCAACGCGACGGCGAATGCGGCCGTAGAAGAAAGAACCCCGCCGAATGCCTACCCCGATCATCTCCTCCAGGCATAGCGCTTGTGCACAAAGTTGCACGGCATCGCGCGCATCCACCTTCGGTTCCCCGGCCTTGTACTCGACCGGGACAACGTCCTGCATTCCACTACCCGGGTGGAACTCGGCGGGGAATTCCACAACATCAGCGCGCCCAACGAGACCCAGCCGTATCGAACGCAACCTTAGACCTCGCACAATTCTGACACCTGGGCGATTCTCGTATGTATCAAGATGGACCTTCTGATGGAGGATGGTACCTCGAGCAGTGTAAGCGTTTTCTTCCCAAACCTCCTCCAGATGAATGAGCGCACACTGGCGCGGGCAGTACAGATAGTGCTGCAGGGCCGATATGTGTATGAGTTCTTCGTCAGAATACACGCAATCCCCCACTCAATTCAAGGGCCTGACTGCCGTGCCCGAAATCGCTCTCCCCACAGCGTGATGTACACCCCTGGCGCCGCAACCTCGCACGCTACCATTCCAAGGTGTTGATTCATCTGCACCGGCTAGCATGAATGTCCTGACAGATCCAAACGATGTTGAGCCCCTGCGCGAGGGGCCTCCCGAGGGGGCACAGTCCGGGGGAGCCAGGCTAGCAGCATTAGGATCCCTCGATGATTTCCGGTGAGAGGCCGGCGAGATCTTGGACTTTGAGCTCGTAGTCCTCGATTGCTTTCGGGTCCGACACCCCGTCCTTCGAATTGACAAGAAGGGAACGATGAACCCGCGCCGAGGAGAATTGGCCTGTCTTGGTGTTGTGTCTCCACCAATAGACTCTATAGACTTCCATGCTTCCTTCCGGACGAGCAGACGAAGCATCGTTTTGGAAGAGCGTTGCAAGAGCCTGCTTGATGGCATCCGCGTCGCGATCGGTGAAGCCCGTCTTCTCTGCCAGCTGGGGATTCATGGTTCCGTAGAATACATACACACCGTGATCCACACGGTGCTTCATCCCCATGGTGTCCGAGGCCCGCTTTGCCCCCTCCCCCTCCCCGCTCACACTCTTCGTGATCTGCAGACTCGAAATCCCTACTGGCATCACAGAGAATGCCGAATGAACGGAGACCGGTCCTCGGATTCCTATGGAAACCCCTCCTTCATCTCCACTCCCCTTAAAGGCGAAGAGTTGTCCGAAGGACCGCACGTCGATCCACTTCCGACAGGCGGCCTCCCTGTATTTTCCCTCCTCCTTCATGTCAGCCTTTGTGAGTTCGCCCTCAGCTCTTGAGCGAAGACTCCGGTAATCATCGATCCTGTTGTCATCGGACTGAACGAAGATCGCATGACCAAGCTGTTGGAGCCGGTTGCGGATCTTCCGTTTGAGGCAGACATCCGACATCTCACCAAAACCATCATAAGTAATGCGCGGGCGGTTACCGTTCAACGGATCCCCGTTCGGATTCGCGTGTTTGACGGACAGCACTACCGCGAAGTCTATCTTGGTGCTCAGACTTGCCATGGATCCCTCCACATGATAATATCTGGATGATGATTGCCTAACCTATTTGTCGCTCGGTTCTCCCGATCGGCCCCAGAGCGCCTCCCGCTGGCAATGATATCCCAGGAGAAATTCCCCACTCAATTTCCTGTCGCTGGAGAAATCCGCGGGGTCGAACTGGGAGATGATCTCTGTGATCAACCTCAGATGCTTGCCTGCCTTACACCCCAGCCTTGCCTTGTAGGGGCTCAACGATAGCTCCAGCGTGCGCCACGTGCTGAAGGGATGCTCTGCAAATCGATGCATGAGCCGAGCGGCGTTTGTCTGTCGTTCTTCTCCGGCACTTGAGAGCGCCCACTGTTCGAGAGAGTCGGCAACCGCTAACAAGCGTCCATACAGATAGTCACGCGTCCGTCGATTCGGATCGAGGCTCATGTCATGGTTCTCCTTTTCGTGCAACTTCCTGTAGAGAGCACACGCGATGCTCAAGGCCTTTTCCCATTCCAGGTCTTCCAGGCCCTCGCGGTGCGAGGCTCGGTGGACAGCCGAAGCAACGAGGTCCTTGGGCAATCCCCGACCATCGATGATACAGGGGAGGATCCTTTCAACCGTCGTCCTTCGCATCTTTTCATCGACACGTTTGCCGTACGCGGCTTCCGCGATATCGGATGGCGACGGAGCCCCGACAAACGGCGTGCACACCCATTTCGTCCGTCTCTCGCGTTCCCCCTGAATCTGCTTGTACCGGTACTTGTGCAGCCAAGCACAGGAGCTGTGCCACTTTTCGACTCGTTCGAGGAAGTCAGAGCTGAACAGCTCTCGTTGGAACGTCATGGCCATCCGGCCGGGAGTCGCAGAGTCGAGAGCAAGAACCATGATTCCCGAACTATTGCCGAGTTCCCTCCCATAGCCAGCTATCCGCCGTTTCAAACGCAAAGCGAACTCTTGAGCAGTCGAAACCGGCTCCGGGGAATCGACGGGTGGAGTTTCTGGTCCGAGCACGTCAAGAGTATCAGCCAAGGGATTCGGAATCTCTTGTCCTGATACTGCCCAGGCAACGACTGCCTGGTCTCCATGCCGGTACCCTTGTCGCCCAAGCAACCAGCGAAGGGCAGAATGGGCCTTCTGCGTCGCTTCGAACCCAATGCTGCATGCCTCATCAGCAGTGAGAAACCTGCCTCGGAAAGTGAAGCCCGACAAGTCGTTGGACGAAACAAGCTTCGCCTTGTCCCCATCTGTCCGCAGTTTTGCCGGGTGCTGATCGGCGATGAAGCTCTCCTCGCCAGTCACTTGGCAGAGGTTCCGGACCGCTTTGGTCGAGGTGTAGTACCGAATCCACCTCTCCCACAGAGTTCTATCCATCCAGACCTTGCTCTCTCGTTCGCCGGGAATCTCGACGACCCATCGAATGAAGGCCTCTTCTTGGGAAGCGACCACGTCGAGTATCGTTAACTCGCTCCCGGTCTTCTTCTTCGCCGGAGCCCGCCTCTTTCGACCGTTTCCCGTGAAGAGAACTCCATGCCTTATCAGGTCTCGAACGACATTTCCCCTGCTGACATAGCGGAGAACCGACATTGCCTTGGGGTGCCTGAACTCAGAGTCGCCCCACTCTGTGAGCTGTCCTCTAAAAGACGCGAAGTATGACTTCCTCCGCCCACCGGAGGCTGCAAAGTCCTTAGCCACGTACTGCAACTTGTCACACAGGGGATGCGGAGCCTCTCCGCTCGTTCGCCCACCGGACTGTTCAGTGCAGGGGATGATCGTCCGCGCCCCCTCCTTGGGAACCACAGCCGCTCGCTTGAAATGTCCCTCTCCATCGATGACGACCTCGATATGCGCCTTCTGTGTCGTGTGACAAATCGGCAACAATGGCACCTGATCCTCCTCAATCCCCGAGCCGATCATCGACTTACAGCATTCATAGGTCTCACATAACCGTTGCATCCAGTTCATTCTCGGATCTCCTCCGCTTCGAAATCTGACCAGATTGGATCGGAATCAATCGAGACAGACGCTGGCGGTTTCGCGTGCATTCCCCGCACAAACTTCCTAATTGTACAAGCTTCTGGTCGGATGAAGTCCATCACACCATTTGCCATTTTGGGTCGCCAGAAGCGTGCAATGAACTCGGGCTTACCATACTCGTCGGGGTAATCAAACCCATGGAACATCAGATCGAACGAGAGCTCGCCGTAGTGGTCGTAGAACCCAGACCCATCCCCAAAGACCGACGGCTCCACATAACCCTGGCATTCCCTGGTCCCGAGGAAGACATCCCGTCTCCCCCCCCGTTCAATCATTCGCTTCGCAACAAAGTAGTGCTTGTTCTCATTCCTGTCCTGAATCAGATCGCCGCGATTGAGATTCCACTCAAAATGTGCCCGAACCTGGTATTCTACATCCACCAGATATGTGTAGATGGCGAGGGAATTCCCGCCGCCAAAATCGAGAGGTTTTGTGCCACGGGTTTGCGTTCTAATGGGGCGCAGCACCCGCAACCTGTCTATAACCCACACGATTGTCGGCTTCCAATACACCGAACTCAGAATGCCCTTCAGGGCTTCGTAGGTCGGCACCTGGTAGGAGCACTTCTCCCCGCCGATCTTCGTGAGGGGGTCGGTAAACAAGGCATACCTGCCAAGCACCTTCAACTCGACGGCATTCTCCATGGCGAACCCCTAGACAATGAAGGAATCTAAGTTGTAGAGCGACTGCACATCCAACCCAACCTGGTCGTTATAGAGGCCTGACCGCAGACAGAAGACGCCAATTCCTTCGCCTGCCTCATAGATGGCGTGGTCTTTCTGAAGTCGGACGAACTCGTGTGAGAAGACGTTCACCGAGTATTGCTGTGCCTCTCTAAGCAACCGCCGGCGTCGAAATGTGTCCTGCGCCGAAAACAGCCGTTCGACGAGGGTGCCTCCATCCCCCCACGGCACAATGATCCCTTGGGTCATCGAGTCTATTGCCTGAAACGCGGAGGAGGCGGTGTGAAATGATTGGCGCAACATCAAGGAAGGCGTCCTCCGATGCGTCCGCTTGAACTCGCTGACCGATTGCCTGTTCAGCGAGAGCAATTCGAACAGATTGTCATCTCGTCCCACTATCGATCCAGCCCCAACCGGATAGCTCATCTCGCCCTGTCGCTCATGGAAGTAGTACCTGTAGTACTGCTGCATCGCGCGCAAACCGAGGGGATCATTCTCGAATGCTCCGGGTTTCTCCCGGAATTCGTCCAGCACCCGCTCCGCCTTCTCCACACCAACGCGGATGTCGCGGAGGTGGGTCAAATCTTCGTCCACCGGATTGACGATCACCACCGTTCCGGGAGAGGATCTTTGGCCATGTCGATTGCACCTCCCTGCCGCCTGCGCGATCGAATCCAGCCCGGCCAAGGAACGGATCACGCATCCGAAATCAAGATCTATTCCCGCTTCGACCAGCTGTGTGCTGACGCAAATCACGGGTGTCCCCTGACTGAGGCCCTCCCGCACCCCTCGCAGGGCCTGGAATCGGTGAGCGGGACACATGTTCGTGCTCAGGTGGTAGAGCTCCGTCGTGTCACCCCCCGCGAGTCTTTCGTACAGCGATCTCGCCGACCGCTTCGTGTTCATGATGACCAGCACACTGCCCGCAGCGACGAGCTGGCTTGTCGCAAGCTCAGCCAACGCCTCCTCCGACCACTTTCCCTTCTGCCGACGATCATGAACAGCCACCCTCCTCAGGGAGCGGAAGAGTTCGCCAGGATCGGGGACGAGATCGCTTCCTTCGGAGAACGAAAGAGCCCTCTGAGGCGGTTCTACTTCGTCCAGGAGGGGCTGCGTCGCGGTACACAGGACGACCGTGGAGTGGCACCCATGTATGAGGAATCTGACCGCAGCATTAAACATGTGAACACAGCGCACAGGCAGAGTCTGAATCTCGTCGAAGACTATGACTGCATTCGCAAGTTGGTGAAGGCGCCGGACTCCTCTGGTACCGGCACCGAAGAGTGCTTCAAGGATTTGCACATTAGTCGTGAAGGTAATCGGTGCATCCCAATTCTCCGCCAGGAGATGTTGTCGGTGGGTCTCCTTTTCAGGTGTGAGGTTCGAATGGTGCTCCAGGATGATACTGTCCGCAGTATCACCATGCGATTCTCCAGGCTCAAGGATCTCCCGCACGGCCCGTGCGTTCTGATCGATGATGGTCGTATATGGAATGGCATAGATGATCCTCTCCATCCCATGATGAAGAGCGTGATTGAGGGCAAATCGCAGACTGGCGAGTGTCTTGCCTCCTCCCGTGGGAACCGTCAGTCTGAATACGCCCCGTTCTTGCGCGGCTGACGCGCCACACGAGACCGACACCTTCCGGCGCAACTCGTCCGTACTGCTATGAGGAATGATTCCCTCGAGATGGCGGTCTAGGCGCTCGAGCAGCAAACCCCACAGCCCCGGCTTTTCCCCGCCCCTCAAAAGGGCGTCTTCTGGCATCTCAAAATTAGCAGTGTCCAGTCGATCCGCATCTATGAGGCAGCTAAGGAGGAATCTCACAAGGAGACCGGCTTTGAATGCGAACGTCTCTTGGGAATCTCCAGCTTCCCTTAAGGAGCGAAGCTTGCTGGCTAACTTCCGGGCCAAGTCTGCTGTGAGCAGTGAATCAAATCGTTCACGCATCGATGAGTCGAGATATTCCAGCGCCTCATCTCGATGGGTGGCGTGCGGATCCTTACCGAGCCGCCTGCCTAGGTTGTCCCGCCCGTCCGGTGAGAGGCAATCGATAAGTCCCGAATGGTGTGAGGCGAGACATAATGCAAGAACCTCTCCCAACAGGCCCGACTCAGGTCCCTTCTGGGCCAGCGCCTGATAGACGAGTTGTGCTCCCGCTGTGGAGTGATCTACCTTTCCACGCGCCTCGCCGAAATCCACATATTCATCCTGATCCGGCTCGATGAGTCCGGTGGCTGATCGGATATACTGATCGAACTCCTTGCTTGCCTTGCCCACATCGTGGACAAGGCCGAGGACCTCGCCCAGCTCAGCCAGTCCAACCTTCTTCGCGAATCGTCCCGCCAGAACAGAAACTCCTGCAAGATGATCGGCAAGGTGTTGGATCACTCCATCGCTTCCCCTGCGGTGAGCTATGACGGGCTTATCCCCTAGCATGGTGCACCCACAAGGCCCGCGACCATGTCGAGCGAAGTGAAGGCGTGCAACGGAGCCGCCTGTCGCGCAACTGCAGCAAGGAGCCAGCTATTCCTCGAGACGCACACAGGGGGGAACCCCTTGAAGGCGACCGCACTTCGTCCCGATCCCCAAGGGTTGACCGTAGCATCGTTACGATACTGGGCGCCTGCCAGTCGTTTGCAGGACTCCCGCCGACTCTCTGCTTACGGTGTCGCCTCGGGAACCCTGTACGCTGTCCTGCGAGCGCGCGGCAGTGCAGCCGCCAGGCCACGCTGAACCACCCTCCCGCGTGCGCCGCGCCGCATGTTGAGTGGGCAACTCGACGCCCTGTCCGGGTAGGTATGTCGTGTAGGTGCGTATAGAAACCCTGGGTAGACTTCTCCAGACAGCACCAAGGTCGTGTGATTCATTCTCAGCCTGAGGTACCAAAGGGCGAGCGAAACCCGCCGGCAGAGAGGCCTTCCGTCTCGGGCGAGGCCCTGTGGACCCGGGAGGGCGTTGCGCGCCGGAGGACATCGAGTGCTCCCCCAAGAGTCCGCTCCGACCCTCACGGTCGTTCATGGGCGTTAGAGGGTTCGTCCTTCCTTACCGCTGGCCGGGATGACGTAGATCCCGCGAAATCGGACGAGGGGGAAGCCGGGTGCTCCGACTGCCGCCACCGCGGGGCGAAGCTACAGATTCCGACAGTTACCAACGGTATCAAGGTGTGATACTTTTTTCGGCCTTCCCCGTGGATGGGCCGGCCCTGATCAGGAAACTGCCGCAAGAGCCAGCAGGAGAGCCCGGTCCCCCGAAGGAGGGTGGCCGCACAGGCGGACGTTCGTGTGGGCACTCTGACGGAAGGTAGGGCGGTTTTTCGCAAAAGGCAAGGAACCAGTTCCACGTCTATGACAGAACGGACGGCGGACTCCGGACCTATCTTCCTTGGCCCCGCTCCCGACGGTTGGGGCCCCCAGCCCTTGCCCACATCGGAATGGGAGCTAACCGCCCCCTCCCCACCCATCGACGGCACGGGGGACGCGCCCCTCTCCCATCGGCTACCCTCACAGATGGAATTAGCCGTCCTTCCCAGAAGGATGGATTTTCTGAAATCCATCCTTGAAAAAAGGATGGAAAATCCTTAGATTTTGGCCATGTCCACACACCCTATCCTCCTTGAGAAGCTGAACGAGGGGGTGAACCCCGAGATCGGGTTCGGAAAGACCCGCCGGGACCTCCGCCTCCCCGCAATTCCGGGCAAGGCCCACGCGGTCATCGGGATGCGCCGTTCGGGGAAAACCACCTTTTTGCGGCAACTGCAGGCGGAACGCCGCGAGGCGACATCTCCCGAACAGGCGGTTTATCTGAGCTTCGAGGATGATCGGCTGACCGATCTGCCGGCCGCCCAGTTGAGCCAACTCCTGGAAGAGTTTTTCCGCCGTTTCCCCCGCCTGCGCGGCAGGGAGACGGTGACACTGTACCTGGATGAAATCCAGCTCGTGGCGGGGTGGGAGCGGTTCGTGCGGAGGATTCTGGACTC
Source organism: Bacteroidota bacterium (assembly GCA_049587715.1). Lineage (GTDB taxonomy): Bacteria > Bacteroidota > Ignavibacteria > UBA10030 > UBA6906 > JBAVEL01. The sequence continues at coordinate 8,356 of JBAVEL010000092.1, read as the reverse complement.
GGAACGGGTGGAGGTGGTCCTCTCGGGATCTTCCGCACGGCTCCTCAGCCGGGAGATCCACACCTCCATGCGCGGTCGGAGCGTGGCAAGCGTCATCCGGCCGTTCAGCTTCAGGGAGTTCCTGCGCCACCGCAGGGACGAACCGGAGGTCTCCCCCGGAGCCCTTACCCCGGCCCAGCGTTCCGCGGTGGAACATCGCTTCCGCGAGTACATGCGCCAGGGGGGATTTCCCGAGGCACAGGGTCTTGCGCCGGATGCGCGCGTGCTCCTCCTCCAGGGGTACGTGGATACGGTCCTGTTCCGCGACATCGTGGAGCGGCATGGCGTAAGGCAAGTATCCGCCCTGCGCTGGCTCATCCGCCATTGCCTCAGGAACCCGGGCGGTCTCGTGAGCATGCACCGGTTCTACGCGGACCTCCGGGCGCAGGGGTACGCCGTTTCCAAAGACACCCTGCACGAGTTGTTCGCGTACCTCTCGGATGCGTTTCTGGTGAGCGCCGTGCCGTTCAGCGCCGATGCGGAACGGGTGCGGAATACCAACCCCCGGAAGATCTACCCCGCTGATCCGGCGCTGATCCATGCCTTTGCCCCGGGCCTGCGGCCCCAGGAAGGGCATACGCTCGAGACCGTGATCATGCTAGAACTCGAAAGGCGCGGGGCCGCTCTCAGCTATGTACGGACGCGATCGGGCTTCGAAGTGGACTTCCTTGCGCTCTTCCCGGACGGGAAAGAGGAACTGATCCAGGTGTGCTCCGACCCGGGCTCCCCCGGCGCCGGGGTACGCGAGCTCCGGGTTCTGGAGGAGGCATCCCGGGAGCACCCCCGCGCCAGGAAGCGCCTCCTCGTCCTTGAGAGGGAGGAGGGCCTCACTCCGGGTGCGCCGGATGTGGCGGTCGGAACCGCCTGGGCGTGGCTCCTGGGCGGGGAATCGCCCCCTTGAGTCAGGCGGCGGTCAGAAATCAGCCCCCAGGGAGAGATAGTACTTCGGGGGCGAGAAGCGGTGGACGTTCCAGCTCCAGGCCGCGTCGAACCGGATCAGGAACCAGAGCAGGAACACGCGGGTCCCCGCCCCCATTCCCATGAGCAGGTCCCGGCTCACGATGCTTCCCCCCGCGTCCCGGGTAAAGGCCACGAAGTCGCGCTCCCTGTTCCAGGCCGCACCCATGTCGAAGAAGAAGGCCCCCGCGATGCTCTGGAGACCCACGGGAAGGGGGCCCGCCTGCAGGAAGGCGAACAGGGGATAGCGGAACTCGAAGTTGAACAGCCCGTAGCGGGATCCGATGGCGGCATTGTAGTTGTACCCCCGCAGGGGGACCCCCGTCTGGAGGAACAGATAGTCCTCCGCATCCTCCAGGGGCACGTACCCTCCCTCGAACTCCCTGTTGATCCAGTTCTCCATCCCCCCCACGATGAACTTCTGCGGGTTCCGGCCGAAGCTCCCTCCCCCCGCAAGGCGGAGGGCCAGCGTGTGGTTCCGCCCGAGCCGGAGGTAGGTCCGGTAGTCCCCCGTGACGTTCACGAAGCTGAGTCCCGACGCCCCCAGCCGGGGCGTCCCGAAGAGGGTAAGCGCGTACCGGGACCCGTTCACGGGGGCCGTGAGGCCCCAGAGCACGTTGTCGTGCACGTAGCCCAGAAGGGGCACCAGCACGGAGCGCTTCTGATAGGGATCCGCCGGCTCGTCCAGGTTCTCCTTGGAGATGTCGTACCAGTTCAGCCCCCCGTCGATCCGGTTGAACTTGTCGAGGGGATAGGAGGCCGAGAGACTCACGCCGTAGGTGCGGAAGCGGTAGAGCGATCCGCCGTACGCATCGTCCAGAATCACGAACCGGGCGCTGTGAAAGCCGGCAAAGGCGTAGTCCACCCGGTGCGGCAGGTAGCGGTATTGCAGGCCGTAGTCGCTGTTCTTGAGATCCATCAGCAGGTTGGTCACAAAGACGATCTGGTGGTCCCCTAACAGGTCGCTGAAGGCCATCACGGTCGAGCCCGTGACGCCGTAGAAGGTGTCGTAGCCCGCGTTCCCGTAGATGATGTCGGGTGAGAAGTTGAGCTTGTACCTGTTCACCCTGTACCGCCCCTCCTCATCCCTGTTTCCCGAGATGCGGGGCATCCGGGTAATCAGGGAATCCTCCGGGGCCTCCCCCGGGGTCTCGGGTCCCGGGGCATACCCGCTGAAGTCGATCTGCACCCTCGCCCCGTACGGACGATCCGTGGTGTCGGCGGGCGCCCGGGCGGGTTGGCCCTGGAGCGGAGAGGCTTCACGCTGCTTCTTCCGGATGTACTCCGTGGGCTCCAGTTCCTCCGCCTGGAGTGTCCGTTCGAACGGGCTCCGCAGAAGGAACAGATCGAAGGCCGACTGATGGAGCGAGGAGAAGGCCAGCTTCCCCCCGTCCCGCGAGAGGGAGAGCTGGTAGACGCCGCTCAGGGAGTTGGTGAGGGGCCGGACCGTCCCGCTGTCGGGGGTCAGCTCGTAGATGTTGTTGATGCCGTTCCGGTCCGAGATGAAGAGAATCCGCCTCCCGTCGGGCGCAACCACGGGGGAGCTCTCGTCGCTTTCCCCCCAGTCCAGCAGGCGCCGGATGTCCCCGGATCCCGCCTCCACCCGGTAGAGGTCGCTCTGCCGCCCGTCGTGGCTGTGCATGGGACGTTCCGCTCCCTTGAGAAACGCCCCCCGGTCCGAGGTGAACACCACCGCCGACCCGTCGGGGAACCATGCCGGGTCCGCATCGCTGAATGCGTCGTCCGTCAGGTTGGTGAGTGTTCCGCCTGCCAGATCGTAGATGAAGATGTCGGACCGGTCCGGAAGGTTCCCCACAAACGCCAGCCGGTCCCCGCGGGGCGACCAGTCCACGGAGAAGATCCCCTCCAGCCCGGTCTGGATCTTCTCCCTGTCCCCCGTCTCCACATCGATCAGGATGATGGCGTCTTCCCGCCCGGCCTTGGTGGCCATGGCGATCCGGCGCCCGTCCGGAGACCAGCTGATGCCCGGGGTCAACAGGTGCAGCTCCTCAAAGTCGTTTGTCCGCTGGCCGTCCACCAGCTTCTTCAGGATCTTCCCCTCGGAGGCGTCCATCAGGAAGACGTCGAAGAAATCGTCCCGGTTGGAGATGAAGGCCACCCGGTCCCCCTGCGGGGAGAGCGCCGGGCTGGTATTGTAGAACGCCCCGTCCTTCTTGTGGTCTGTCAGGCGGCGGGCATAGTCTCCCGGCTCCTCCCGCTTGGCGATGTCGGGCCAGTACATGACCTTCTGGTCCTTCTGCCAGCGCTCGGTCAGCTCTTCCAGCCCGATCCCGATGGCCCCGCGGAATCCCCCCTCCACGCTCCGGGTGCTCTTGATGCGGTTCAGGATTTCGGCGATCTTCCGCTCCCCGTAGCGGCGGGCGATGTACCACCACACCGACTGGCCCCCGCGGTAGGCGAAGTACCCGTCCAGGCGGTTGATGTCCCGCAGCTCCTCGTGCACGGTGGCGTCCCGCATGAACATGTCGGAGTTGGTGTCCCAGCCCAGCGCCTCGTACTCCGCCAGTCCCTCGGTGAACCAGAGCGGGAGCTGGAGGGTGATGTTGTTGGCGATGATGGACTGGATGGAGCCCCCGTAGAACATGTCGTTCATCACCGCGTGCACCAGCTCGTGGTGCAGAACGTGACGGAACTTCCGCCAGTCCCCCTCGAAGGGGATCACCACCCTGTTCTTGAAGAGCTCGGTGACACCCCCGATCCCCTCCTCCAGGTACTGTCCGATGACGTTGGTCTGCTGGAAGTCGTTATGGGAGTTGTACAGGATGAGGGGCACCCGGTTCATCAGATGGTACCGGAACGTGGCGCTGATGGAGGCATAGGCCGATTCGGCGGCCACGGCGGTAAACTGGGCCAGATTCTCCCCCCCCTGGGCAAAGTAGATGTCGAAATGGTCCGACTGGATGTATGACCAGTCGAAGGCATCGTACTGGACCTTGTTCTTCCCGAACAGCCCGTCCTGGGCGAGGGAAGCCGGCGCGGCCGCCCAGAGGGCCGCGCAGATGACTGCTGCAATCCGTGTCTTCATGGGAGAGTGTTTCTTCCGGATGAATGGCCGCCCTGGGGCGGCTCTGATGTGCTCATCAATTTCCATGCCCCCGGGAGCGGGGCCTTATGCCCGCCCGGGTGGCCGGGGCGGGGGCTTCTTCGGCAAGGGCGAAGTTCACTTCCCGGGCCTCGGGCTGGACCGCCACAACCCGGACGCGCACGGTGTCTCCCAAGCTGAACACCCTGCCCCGGCTTCTTCCCCTGAGGGCATACCGCTTCTCGTCGAAGACGTAGTAGTCATCCAGCAGGTCCCGCACCCGGATCATCCCCTCCACCAGCAGGTCCCGGATCTCCACGAAGAGACCGTAGCGGGTGACCCCCGCAATCACCCCCTCAAACTCGTCCCCCACGTGGCGCTTCATGTATTCGGCCTGCATCACCTTCACGGAGTCCCGCTCCGCCTCCATGGCCGTCCGCTCCCGCTCCGAGCAGTGCCGGCAGAGCTCGGCCAGTCCCTCCGCCGCCCCCTGCCGCCCGGCGCCCTCCACGCGCCCCGCGTAGGCCTGCAGCATCCGGTGGACCGCCAGGTCCGGGTAGCGGCGGATGGGGGAGGTGAAGTGCGTGTAATAGCGGAAGGCAAGGCCGTAGTGGCCGATGTTCTTCTCCGAGTAGGCCGCCTTCGCCAGGGAGCGCACCACCACCTGGTTCACCACGTCTTCCATCTCGGTCCCCCGCACCCGGGTCAGAAGCTTCTGGAGTTCCCGGGAGGAGACGCCTCCGGATGCGTCCAGGGAGTACCCCAGGTGCTGCACGAAGGCGGCGCAATCCGCCATCTTGGCTGGATCCGGAAGGTCGTGCACACGGTAGATGAAGGGAAGCACCTCTTCGTTCCGCCTCCCTCCGCCCACGTGGCGCGCCACGGTCCGGTTCGCCAGGAGCATGAACTCCTCGATCAGCCGGTGCGCGTCCTGACGGACCTTCTTCACGATGCCCGACGGGAGGCCGTCGGCATCGAACCTGAACCGGGCCTCCGGCGTGTCGATGTCCAGACTCCCCTCCTTCTTCCGGCGCTCCCCCAGCGTCCGGGCCAGCTCATGCATCGGGAGAAGATGTTCCGCCAGCTCCCCCCTGCCGCACTCAAGCACTTCCTGGGCCTCCTCGTACGTGAAGCGCCGCACGCTGTGGATCACGCTCCGCACAATCCGGTAATCCTCCACGGTCCCCCGCCCGTTCACGTCCATGAGCACGCTGAACGTCAGGCGGTCGGAGCGGGGGCGGAGACTGCACAGGTCGTTGGAAAGCCGTTCGGGAAGCATGGGCAGCACGCGGTCCACCAGATACACGCTGGTTCCCCTCTGCCGCGCCTCCTCATCCAGGGCCATCCCCCGGCGCACGTAGTGGGCCACGTCGGCAATGTGCACCCCGAGACGCACGAGCCCTCCCGGGCGCGGCTCCAGGGAGACGGCGTCGTCGAAGTCCTTCGCGTCCTCGGGGTCGATGGTGAACGAGACCGTCTCCCGCAGGTCCAGCCGGCCCTCCAGCTCCCCGGGACCGATCCGCTCATCCAGCCGCGCCGCCTCCTCCTCCGCTTCAGGGGAAAAACGGGCCGGCAGGCCGTGGGCGCGCGCCACTCCCTCCACCTCCACGCGCGGGTCGCCTGCCTCACCCAGCACCTCTTCCACCACGCCCTCCGGGTTCTGGTGCTCGTCCTCCCAGGGGAGGAGACGCACAACCACCTTGTCCCCGTGCCGGGCTCCCGAGGCATCCTCCGCCGCCACGTAGATGTCCCGCCCGATGCGGGGGTCGTCCGGCACCACAAAGAGGAAGTGTCTGCTCATCCGGAGAGCACCCACAAGGGAGGCGGTTCTCCGCTCCAGAACCCGCACCACCTCCCCCTCGAAGCGGGCTTCCTTCCCCCGGGGGAAGAGCACCGCCTCCACCAGGTCCCCGTGGAGGGCGGTGTGGATGTTCCCGGGCGCGATGAAGATGTCCTCCTCCCACCCCTCCGCGTGCACAAACCCGAAGCCGCGCCTGTTCACCCGGAGCTCCCCCTCCACGTGGTTGGACCTCCGCGTCCGGGCGCCGGTCCCCCGGATGCGGGGAGGGGGGTAGGAGAGCTCTCCGCGCGCGTTCCTCTCCAGGATCCCCTCTCCGGTCAGACGATCGGCCAGGGAGCGCAGTTCCGCGAACTCCCGGCGGGATGTTACCCCGGATCTCCGGGCAAGGTCCTTCAGACTGTGGGCCGATCCCGGACGTGCGGAGAGGAAGGAGAGGATCGTCTTTTTGAGTGTGCGGGAGGATTCCACCCTGGACCTCAGAAGGAGAGACGGTAAAAGAGCCGCGCCGAGTTGATTTCCTTCCGGTCGCTGAGCTGTCCCAGGGAGGTCTCCACCCGCCGCTCCAGCTCGAACATGAAGTTGCGCAGGGAGGGGCGCCGGAAGATGTCGCCCAGGGAATAGAGAAGGCTCACATTGGCGTTGTTGAAGGGATCCCCCAGCACCCTCCCCCCGATCCTCCAGAGCCCGTCGCCCACCACCCCGCTGATCCGGATGTCGGCCGACTGCCCGAAGGTCTCTCCCTCCCCGTAGCCGATCTCGATGGAGCTGATGAACCCCGTCTCCCGGCGGAGAAAACTGGAGAGCGTGCTGGAGAGAAGAGACGTTGCCCCCGTGACCAGGGATCCTCCCACGGTGCTCCGCACGTCCGCGGCAATGTCGTTCTTCTGCGATTCCGTGAGGGGGAAGTTCCCGGTGAGGAGGAACTGGATGGCATCCGATCCCACGTCGGAGGATTTGGGGCCGGAGTAGGAATAGTAGTCCACCCCGTCGATGGTCATGGCGATGTCCAGCACGGGCGCCTGCCGCGTCCCCGTGATGGTCAGGATCACAACCACCTCTTCCCCCCTGTCGGATCCCGCGGAATCCGCGCGCACCCGGGTGGCGCGGTAGCGGGCCGTGACGTTCAGCTCCGGGTTCAGGAAATCCCCCGAGAAGCTGATGGTCCCTTCCGCGTCGAACCGCCGGGTGAAGTTGTAGTACGCCCGCTGGATCGTCACCGTGCCCACCCACTCCTTTCCGTCCTCCACGATGGCGAAGCGTCCGTCCAGGTTGGCCACCAGCTCCTCCCCCGTGGCCGTGTTGAAGATCATCTTGATCTCGGTGTTCCCCCCCGCCGACTCGATCTGCAGGTCGTACCGGAGTCCGTCCATGAAGGAGGGGGATCCTCCCGTTTCCGGCTCCGCCGCAAAGGACCCCGCCGTTGTGTCTTTCAGAAGTCCGAAATAGCGCGTCGAGGCGGTCCGCGGCGGCTCCGGCCTTACCTCTGCCGTATCGTCCACGAACACCAGGCGCACGGCCTGCTCCGTCTCCCTGCCCGGCGCTTCCTGGGTGGGGGGGAACACCAGGTTGGAGTTCTTGACGAGCACCGACCCGCGCAGGAGGGAGCTCGACACATCGCCCGTAAACGTCAGCCCCTCCCCCGCCGTCTCGAGAAAGAGGTGCCCGTACACGGAGAGGGCGGAGCGGCGGGTGGTCTCCTTCACAACCAGCAGCTTGCCGGCGGCCGTCAGGCGGAAGTCCGCCGGTTTCAGGTCCCGGAGGGAGAAGTCCCCCCCGATGCGCATCATTCCTTCCTGTCCCATCCGCCGGTCCGACGGGATGTTCCGAAGAACCGCGTCTGCCACCCGCACGCGTTCTCCCGCGGCCTCAAACGTCCCGTCGAAGAGGTAGTAGATGTTGTTGGGAACGAACAGGAAACTGCAGCTGTCCAGCGCCAGGGCCCCTTCCACCAGGGGCTTCTGCATGGTCCCCCCCAGTGTGATGTCCCCCCGGAGGGTTCCCGCCAGTTCCGAGAAGGTGGGAAGGAGGGGATCCAGGATGCTCAACTGCACCCCGTCGGAGTGCACCTCCAGCCGGAGGTCCCCCGGGCCTTCTTCGGCTCCCTCGAGGCTCAGGTCCAGGGGGATTCTCCCCTCCACCCGCACCTCGGGGCGTGCCGGATCGTCGTAGGTCAGGTTGTCCACCATGGCGGCGATCCCCAGGGAGCCCTCCGCGTAGTGGAGGTTTCCGCGGACCGTCCCGAAGGGAATGGACCGGAACGCAACATTCTCCAGATGCGCCTCTGCATCGTACACGGGGTGGCGGAGAGTCCCTCCCGCCCGCAGCCGGAGAGACGCCGCCCCCGAAAAGGTCCCCTCCCGGGCCTCTTCCCCCTGAAGATGCCGGAGCGCGCCCAGATCCAGACGCGCGCCCGTGAGCTCGCCCGCGATGCTCCCGTCGGGCCGCACGCTCAGACTGGCGTGCACTTCCTGGCTGTCCCGCCCCAGCGAGATGTCCCGCACCTCGATCCCGCCGGG
>JBAVEL010000091.1:0-20733 GCA_049587715.1 Bacteroidota bacterium | reverse complement strand
CCGGCACCGGACGGAGCTCCACCCCCCCCTCCCCCTCCGAGACGTACGCCCCGCTCAGACGGGGATCGTGCTGGAAGAAGAGCATCCATTCCTTTTCGCAGGCTTCGGCCAGGAGGGCTTTTTTCTCCCGGAGGGTCACGAGGGGCTGCAGATCGTAGGCCATGATCCAGGGAAGCCGAATGTGTCCCGTCATGGGGATCAGATCCGCGGCGTGCACAAGGGTCGTCCGGCCGTCCGACACGACGGGACACTGCATGGCTGCCGTGTGGCCATGGAAGACCCGGATATGAATGCCCGGGAAGAGCTCCCCCTCTCCGTCCAGCAGGGCCAGCCGGCCGTGGCGGTCGAGCGGCAGAAAGTCCTCGGGGAGATAGCTTGCCCTGTCCCGCTCGGTCGGATGCAGGGCTGCGTTCCACTGCTCCCGCTGGACGTGGTAGGCGGCGCGGGGGAAAGCAGGCACCGCCTCCCCCCCCTCCCGTACCGTGCCTCCTCCTGCATGGTCGAAGTGCAGATGGGTGAGGACAACGTCCGTCACCTCCTCCGGATCCGTCCCGGCATCCCGCAGGACCCTCCGGAGGTCCGAGCGGCATCGGTCCACACCGTAGATATCCGCCGCCCGGGAGGTCAGCTTCGTTCCCGATCCCGTGTCGATGAGGATCTTCCGGCCGGGAGCGGAGATCAGCAGGACGCGGGAGACCATGGCGATGCGGTTCAGGCTGTCCGGAGGATGCGACCGCTCCCAGAGAACCCGGGGCACGACACCGAACATCGCGCCGCCGTCCAGGGCCAGGGGGCCGGTGTCGAGAATGCGGAGGGTATAGGGTCCGATCTGCATGCCGTTCACTCCGGGTCCTTGCCGGTCCCCAACGGAGAAGGCCGGCCTCCCTTGGCGGAAAGCCGGCCTCCCGGCGCCATTCAGGCGTCTTCCGTCCGGAGCAGGGACTCTCAGGAGGACTTCCGGAAACGCGAGCTGGAGGCGCTGAGTTGGGGAAAATCCTTGCCCGGGTGCAGGGTGTGTGCCCGGGCGAACAGGACCTCCTCGGTCTCCACGCGGTTTGGATCCGGGACACAGCAATCCACCGGACAGACCGCCGCGCACTGTTCCTGATCGAAGTGTCCCACGCACTCGGTGCACTTCTCGGGAACGATGTAGTAGAAGTCATTGGACAGGGCATCGAACATCTGCCCGTTCAACTCGTACTGCGCCCCTCCCGCATAGATGGCGGTATTCGGGCATTCGGGCTCGCACGCCCCGCAGTTGATACACTCCTCCGTGATCATCGTTGCCATAATGCTCTTCCTCCCTACGAATGGTTCAGGATGCGCCCCCGATCCGTTGCCGGCCGGAGTGTGCCTCCGGGGAGGCGGCGCGGAACGGGACCTCCTTGTCCATCGAACCTAAGAAAAACGCCCACGAATTGCAAGGACAGGGCCGCAGGAGGTTTGCTTCCACGGCCCCGCTTCCGTAGGTTTCCACGGTGCCCCCAGGAAAGGGACGGGAGATGAAGCGCGGACGGAACCCCAACACAAACGTGGTGCCCTACGAGGATGTCCGCCCCCGGATCCGCGACGGAGACATCCTGCTCTATCGCGGCAGGTCGCGCACCTCGCGCCTCATCCGGCATCTCACACGGTCGCCGTACTCCCACGCGGGCCTTGCCGTCTGGTGGAACCGCCGGCTGATGGTGATGGAGGCGATCGGGCGCGGCGTGATCGTTACACCGCTTTCCTCCAGCATCTCGGCCTATGACGGCCGCGTGGAGCTGTTCAGCACACGCGAGGGGATCCCCTCCCCGCTGAGGGAGCGGATCGTCCTCCGCGCCCAGGATGAGCTGGGGAAGGAGTACGCTCTTCTCGGCGCGTTGCTCATCGGCCTGCGGGCGCTCCTGGGAATGCCGCCCGGGCCCGGCGATCGGGCCCGGCGGGAACGGGCTTTCTTCTGTTCCCAGTATGTCGCGCATGCCTACAACGCGGCCGGCCTGGACCTCCTTCCCCGCGCAGGAGACCGGTTTGCGGCGCCCGGCGACATTGCCTGCTCCCCCCTGCTCCAGAGTGCGGGCATGCTGACGCGCCGGTCCGGAAAACAGCCGGGGACGGGGGGACCTACGGCTGCCGGGCGATGACGAGGAGGCCCTCGGACTCGTCCGCCAGGAAGATGCGCTCCCCCTCGAGTGTGAGACCCAGGGCGTACTCCGTCTCCACCACGCCGGCCAGACGGGGCGCGGAGGGATCCCCGACGGAGATGATCTGAAGACCGCGGGTCTCCGCGCTCATGAAGACGGTGCCGTCGCGCCAGGCGATCTCCTTGGCGTACCCTCCCGTTTCCAGGAAGGATACCGGAACGATGCCCGAGGAGTCCGAAAACCGGACGACCTGCAGTCCGGCGGTTCCGCAGGCCAGGAGCGCAAAGGGCTCCGTTCCCGCCACCGCCACGTCCTCGGCATATCCGGGCAGGTCCAGCCAGGCAAGCTGACGGTAGTTCCCCCACCCGTCCTGCATCTCCGAGATGTCGAAGACGGCAAGGCCCAACTCGCCGCAGGCAACAAGCAGGCGGGAGCTGTCGGGGGTGAAGGCCATCCCCCGGGCGTATCCCGGCGGCCGCATCCCCCCGCGGAGGTCGGGCTGGGTGGGGAACCCCACCTCGCAGATCCGGACCCCGAGCTCGCTGGCCGAGGCAAAGAGGAAATTCCCGAACACAAGCAGGGATCGGGCCGGGCGGATACCCAGGTTCTCGACGGTTGTATAGGGCTCACGCGGGTTCGCCACATCCACAACCTGGATCCCGAAGGTTCCCGAACCCACATACACAGCCGAGTCCTTGATCGCAATCTTGGTGGCATAGCCCCGTACTCCCTCCTGGAGCACGGTCATGAGGGCGGGGCGGCGGGGATCGGCCACGGTCAGAACGGCCAGGCCCCCCTCTCCCTGGGCCACAAACGCCAGGGTATCCCGGACAACCACGTCCTGCGCGGCCCCCGGAGTGCGCACCCTCCCCACAACGGAATATCCGCCCGTGGGCAAAGGCGGAGAGAGCGGGGGGACTTCAGGTTCCAGACACCCCGCCCACGCACAGAGGAGCGACGGAAGGAGAAGGAAAGGAAGCGGTTTCATGGGAGACCTCCTGCGGATTCCGTATCACCATTCAAGCACGTACGAACAGCCAAGCCCCACGGCGTTCTGGACGTAATCCCGTTCCTCCGAGAGCAGCCGCTCGTTGACGGGCGAGACCGATCCGGCATCCCGGAGGAACCACCCGTAGTCCGCCGTCACGGCCCATCCGGCGCCGAGTTCGAGCCGGTACCCGAGGTCCGCGTCCGCCGCATGGTCCAGCCGTCCGGCGTGGAGCGGATCGGCCTCCACCGGCAACCTTGAGCCGTACGCTCTCCGGAGATACGCCGCCTCCACCTGCAGGGAGTGCCGCAGGGTCCGGATCGGCGGCAGGTCCCAGACACAGGCAAGACCCCAGCGTATCTCCCGGTACGACGGATCCATGCCGCCTCCCGAAACCCGTCCTTCGGCCCTCGCGTCCGTGTAGCGGAAGGAGGCCGCAGCCAGGAACCGGGAATGCAGGCGCCGGCTCAAGTCGATGCTCCCTTCCCGTTCCCTCGTGTCGTAGGCCGTGAAATACCCGTTGTGCAGGGACCTGGCAAGGGCGAGTTCCAGACTCACCACCGTCCCCGCCGCCACCTGCCGGCGGAGTTCCAGGGAGACCCGTTCCTTTCCATAGGTGAAGGGCTGGTAGGATTCCCCCTGGGGGAGGTCTTCATCGATCCGGTAGTGCCGGACGTAGAAGGAGGGTATCAGGGAGTAGGCAAGCGAAGCCCAGGTGCCGCTCCCCGCCGCCTGACGCACCCGCAGGCTGAGAGCGGTGAAGTTCTTGATCGGGTTGCGAAGACCCGTGCGGAGGCGGATCCCCCCCGACACGGTCGTGGGAAGACGGGGGAGCGCCTCGAAGCGCACCGAGAGCTGGGCCGCGCTCTGCAAAACAACGTCGTCGCCGGTCCTGATATGAAACCTGCCGGGGTCGCTCCCCTTCCGGAAGAGGTCCAGGTAGAGGTCGGAGAAGCGGAGGATGTTGTCGTCGTAGGCCCCCCGGAGGGAGACGGTCGCGCGCCAGGCCGGGTCCGCCGTCCGGGCCCGCAGCGGGAGGAATGAGACGGCCCCCGGCATCAGGAGGGGGATGACCAGAGCAGCCAGGCGCACCCGGAAGGCCCCCTCCCGGCTATTTCCTGCGGGCGGCATGGCGTTCCGGAATGAAGGCCTGGGCCAGGATGGCGCCCTTGTCTTCATCCAGCGGGAGGATGGTGTACCGGTTCGGTCCGCGTGGAACCGAGAGGATGATCTCCCTCGCCCGCGCGGGCACCCGGCTCCGATTCTCCCGGTACGCGGTGGACCCCGACTGGCGGCTGGAGAGGAGATAGGTGTTCACCACCTTCCCCCCGCGGCGCACCTGCAGGCGGTAGTGCAGGGCCCCCTGCATGGCGGTCGCGTGCTCCACCCGCGTGAGCAGGCGGAGCTCCGTGGGACCCTGCACCTCCAGGACGAGGGGCTCCGTGGCCGAGAACCGGTAGGTGCGGACGGATTCCCCTCCGGCGACAAGCTCGACCGGATCGAGAGGGGAACGGGGTGTGACGGCGGCCCATTTCTGGCGGCGCAGCCGCGAGGGGCGGAACAGATAGCGCCCCACCACCGCCGGGAGGGAATCCCCCTGAAGAAACCGCACCGTGTGTTCTCCCCGGCCCAGTCGGATGACGAACTGCCGCGCCTCTCCGGGGACGCCCGCGCTGTCGGGGCGGAAGGCGGCAAGCCGGGACCGCCTGGCGGTGAATTCCTTCCGCCCGGGTGCACCGCCGTCCACACGGGTGCGGATCGCATAGCGCAACGTATCCCCGTCGCCGGGCCGGAACACCGCCCGTCCCACAAAACGGACCTCGCCCGGGCCCCGGACGTGCAAGGTGCTCCCCCGCCGCGCATCCAGGAGGTGATAGGAGCGGACCCGGCCGCCCACGAACACCGCCGCCCCGGGACGGCCCGGCCGGGGCGTCAACTCCCTGTCCCCGGCGGACCCCGCCTCCGGACGCACGAGTCCCAGACAGACAGCCCCCAGCGTGACAAGCATCGCTCGCATCATGAGTTCCCTCCCGGTGTGGTACTCCGGCGCTCCATTCAGAGCTCGTCGGCTTCCGCAGGCGTGCTCTGGACACGTTCGCTCCCCAGCCGGTGCCCCCGCCTTTCCAGAACGGCCGCCGCCAGAAGCAGGGCCAGCAGCACCCCCGCCGCCGAGGCCGTCACGGCCGTGTCATACCGCTCCTCGGCAAAGACACCCCCCTGCCCGGGGGAAGGAAGCGGTACGGGCTCCTGGGGAAGCCCGTACCGCGCGCAGAGCTCCTGCACGTTATAGAGATGGATGACCGGCACGCCCCTCTGCGCCATCTCCGCAATCACTCCGTGCCCTGCGTAGTTCTTCGGCCAGAGGCGGCCGGACAGACCCGTGGGGAGGATCTGGGCGTTCACGGCCGCCCCGAGGCTGGCGATACCCCCTCCGATGTTGAGGAACGCACGCACGGGGGAGAAGCCGCTGTCTCCGTCGTAGAACCTCATGCGGGACCGGACGCTGCGCGCCAGAGTATCCTCCCGGATGAGGGGAATCCCGTTCCGCCGGATCGCGTCCAGAAGCAGGTCCCGCCCTTCGGGACTCAGCCCTCTCCCCACGTCCCCGCCGCCTCCCATGGAGGCCGCAACCGAGCGCGTCCTCAGGATCCCCGCCCCGGCGAGTACCCGCTCCATATCCAGCCAGGTGAACTGGGGATCGTTGGCCCCCCAGCTGGACGATCCCACGGAGGTGATCACCACGGGAACCGCACCGACCGTCTCCAGCGCCGAGAGGGCCGAGATGTTCAGCGCCGGGAAGGAACCCGTCATTCCCACGGCCACCCGATCCCCGCTCCGGATGCCCGCCTCCTTCAGGAGGTCCACGACCACGCCCGCGAAGTTGGGGTTCGTGGAGGCCAGCTTGGCGCCCAGGTCTCCCCGATCCGTCGTGGTGGGTGTCACCTGCTGGCCGATCAGGGCGCTCTGGTTCGGATCGTTGACCATGTCCACAAAAATCCCCTTCTCCAGCCGGTGGTTCCGGAGATACTGCTCGGCCGCGCGCGATGTGCGGGCGGCGGCAAGCTTGTCGGCGTAGTGCCGCTGCCGCACCTCCTTCCGGGAGCCCTCCACGGCCACCAGAGCCAGAAGGGCCAGAAGGGAGAAGACCGTCAGAGGGAGGGGGGATCCGGAAACCCGTGTGCTCATGGGCGCCTCATGCGGGAAGAAGCCTGCCGCCGTAGAAGAGAATCACCAGCAGGCGGACGATCACGGAGGCGATCAGGAGCGTGCAGAGAGTCCTGTAGATACCCTGCTTGGCAAACCAGTGCGCGATCAGCCCCGGGACCACCCAGCCCACGGCCTGGAGCTCCACGAGGGAGCCGCCCAGGTTGAGCGTGAAGAACTGCCGGGAGAGGTTGGCGAGGATGCAGCCGACGAGAAGACAGACCACCATCTGGCGCCTCCCGTAGAGGAAGGTCACGCTCCCCAGAGCCTTCACCGCCGCATAGGTCACCAGGCTCACGATGAGCACCCCGGCAAGGCGGTCCGTGTGGGGAATCTGGAGCGCAATGTAGCCGGGAACCACAATCCCCCCGGCGGCCATCCCGAACACCTCGTAGGCGAGGAGACTCAGGACGAGTCCCAGCGTGATGGCAAGCTCAACCATGGTTGTTCCGGCTCCTGTGCTGGAAGTACTCCGCCACACCCGCCCCCATGCCTCCCATGTTGCCGATCCCCACAATCGTGGAGGTCCCGACCGTGAGACCAAGCAGACGTTCAAACACCTGCTCCGGCCCCGTCCAGCCCACGGGGACGATGGCGGCGGGGGGCATCCCGGCCGCCTTCACCATGCCCCGCACCACCTCCGTTGCCTCTCCGATCAGCACCACGGCATCGCACCGGTCCCGCAGCCGTCCCCCCACCATGCGGGCCAGCTGGCGCGCCCGGTCCATCCGGTCCTGCCGTGTGTTAAGCAGGACAATGCGCCTGCCCTGCAACTCCCCCCGGTCGGCCAGGAGGGTCCAGATCATCAGCGTGGAGTCGGGGTCATTGGCTGCAAACGCATTGTAGAACACCATCTCCCGTCCGTGCTCCGTGACCCGGAACCTCCGCAATACGCCGGCATCCGGAAGGGCGCTGTGCATTCCCGCCAGAGCAGCCGACCGGTCCACGCCGAGATGTCTGCAGACATCCAGGGCGAGAGCGACATTGGAGGGGTGCTCGATGTAGGGGAACCCGCGCATCTCCTCGTCGGTGACGGTCGACCCGTCGCTCGCGTGGAGCTCGGCCCCGAGCCGGGCGGCCCGCTCCCGCAGCAGGGCGGCCGCCTCCGCTTCCCCCGTGAACAGGTGGCCCCCCGCCGGAATGGTCTCCGCCAGCGCCCCGGCAATCGCCTCCACCGTGGAACCCATCACGTCCACATGATCCAGGCGGACGTTCGTGATCACCCCCACGTGGGCCCTCAGCATCTGGCGCTCGGTGATCCTCTGGTACAGGGGCTCCAGGGCCATGCACTCGATCACCAGGGCCGCGGCGCTGCGTTGCGCGGCAAACTCCACGATGCCGACCTGTTCGATGATGTTGGCATCACCCCGCCGGTGGATGCTGGTCTCGCTCCCGTCCTCCAGCACCAGGCGGGGGAAGGTGCCGGTGACCTTCGTAACGGCGCGGATGCCCCCCCGGCGGAGCCCGGCCCCGATGAGTCGGGTGACGCTGGACTTCCCGCGGGTCCCGTTGATATGGATCCGGACAGGTATGCGCCGGAGATTCCGCTGGTGCCGGACGTATTCCACCAGACCGTAGACAATGCCGGCCGCCAGGAATACCGAGAGTATGAGGGCGCTGTACATAGGGATCACACCGAGCCCCCCGGAGCGGATTCTCCTCCGGCGGGGCAGGCATGAGAGAAGACGGGACGAGGGCACCGCGGTGGCGACAGCGCAGGGGAGGAGCTCTTCAGAGAACGGCTCCCGTCAAGATAGCACCCCGAGGGGGAAGAAGCAACACCCCCGCGGGAGGCCGTCCTACCGTATGTTGAAATACCGGGCCTCGGGGTGGTGGGCGATCAGGGCGTTCGTGCTCTGCTCGGGGTCCAGGGAGAAGCCCTCGGTGAGCCGCACCCCGATACGCCCGGCTTCCAGGAGCGCACAGAGCTTCTCCTGGTCCTCCAGATTCGGACAGGCCGGATAACCGAAGCTGTACCGGGATCCCTGGTATCCCTGCGAGAACAGCCGCCGGATGTCCGTCGCGTCCCCTCCGGCGATTCCCAGTTCCTCCCGGATCCTCTTGTGCCACAGCTCCGCCAGGGCCTCCGCCGCCTCCACGCTCAGGCCGTGGAAGTAGAGGTAATCCCGGTAGTCGCCGGCCGCGTAGAGGCGGGCAGCCTCTTCAGAGGCCCCTCTCCCCATGGTTACGAGCTGGAACGCCACCACGTCCGTGCGTCCTCCGCCGGCGGGGGCGAAGAAGTCCGCCAGGCACAGGTTCCGGCCGCCCTTCTGCCTCGGGAAGGTGAAACGGGTCCGTTCGTTCCTGTGGTCCTCCATGCAGATCACAAGGTCGTTTCCCTCGGACCGGCAGGGGAAGTACCCGTACGCCACGCGGGGCTCCAGCAGCCGCCCCCGCATGATCCGTTCCTTCAAGGCCCCGTAATCCGGATACACCCTCTCCCGCAGGAAGCGATCGTACTCCTGGCCGCTCATGGAACCCTTCCGTACCTGCCATTGCCCCCTGATCAGGGCCGTTTCGTTGACGTAGCGGAACACCTCCTCCAGCGGGACGTCCTCCACGACGCGCACACCCCAGAACGGCGGCTCCGGAATGGGAACATCCCGGGACACGGGACGCACGGCGCGGCTCCCCGCGGCGGGGGAAGCCGCAGGGATGGCGAGTTCCGCTTCGGCGAGGGCGATCTTGGCTTCAGCCCCCGTCAGGGCCGCCTCCACGGTTTCCTGCGGCGCCGGCTCCGCCCCGTCGGCCGGGGAACCGCCCATGACCGAAGCCATGAAACGGAGTCCGTCGAAGGCATCGTTCGCATACACGACCTTTCCCCCGTAGATCGCGCACAGTTCCTGTTCCACGTACCGCCGGGTGAGCGCGGCGCCCCCCAGCACCACCGGCAGGGTGATGCCGCGCTCGTTCATGACCTCCAGGTTCTCCTTCATGACGAGGGTGGACTTGACCAGAAGACCGCTCATGCCCAGGGCATCGGCCCCGTGCTCGGCCACCGCGTGCAGCATCGACTCCAGACTCACCTTGATCCCCAGGTTCACCACCCGGTAGCCGTTGTTCGTGAGGATGATGTCCACCAGGTTCTTCCCGATGTCGTGGACATCCCCCTTCACGGTGGCTATCACCATCGTTCCCTTGGCGGCGGTCTGGGCGCGGTCCATGTGGGGTTCCAGATAGGCCACGGCCGCCTTCATCGCCTCCGCGGACTGGAGGACGAACGGAAGCTGCATCTGGCCGCTTCCGAACAGCTCGCCGACGGTCTTCATGCCCTCCAGGAGGACGGAGTTGATGATATCCAGCGGGGGGCGGGACCGGAGCGCTTCGTCCAGGTCCGCCTGGAGTCCGGATCGGTCCCCGTCCACAATACGCCGGCGCAGCCGTTCCTCCACCGTGCCGGCCGGCGTGGGCTTCTCCCGCTTTTCATCCTCCCGGCCCGCGTAGTGCCGCATCAGCTCGGCCAGGGGATCGAACACCGTCCTGCGCTGTGTGCCTTCGGCCGTCATGGGAGCACCTCCTCGAAGCGGCGCTCGTCGAAGAGGAGCTGCCGGCAGAGCTCCCTTCCCCGGTCGTCGATTCTGTACAGAGGCATGATGCGGGACGCATGCACAATGGCCATGTCCAGACCCGCCTCGACGGCGTAGTGAAGGAAGACGCTGTTGAGCGCGTGCCGCGCCGCCGGCGCAAGGCCGAAGGAGATGTTGCTGACACCGAGGATGGTGCGGACCCCGGGGAGTTCGCGCTTGATGAGCCGGATGGCCTCCAGCGTCTCGATGCCCGCGCGGCGGAACTCCTCGTCACCCGACCCGAGGGTGAAGGTGAGCGGGTCCACAATGATGTCGTGCGGCTGCATGCCGTGGCCGTCGACCGCCAGGCGGCAGATGCGCCGGGCCACGGCAAGCTTGCGCGCGGCTGTTTTGGTCATCCCCTCTTCGTCGATGGTCAGGGCAATCACCGCGGCACCGTAGGTCCGGCAGAGCCGCAATATCCGCTCCGCCCGCTCTTCCCCGTCCTCCAGGTTGATCGAGTTCACCACCGCCTTGCCGCCCAGCAGCCGGAGGGCCTCTTCAATGACGGGGGTTTCCGTGGAATCGATGACGACGGGCAGAGGGACCTGCGTGTTGAACCGGGAAAGGATTGCGCGCATGTCCCGCATCTCATCGCGGCCCACATAGGCGGCACACACGTCCACCATGTGCGCCCCCTCCCGGATCGCCTCCCTGCCCATTGCCACGATTCCCTCCCAGTCCTCGCGGTCAAGAAGGTCGCGGAACTGCCGGCTCCCGTTTGCATTGGTGCGCTCGCCGATGAGCACGGGGGGGGGATCCGTCCGGAGGGGCGCGGCCTGATACAGGCTGGAAGCGCTCGGAACGAACACGGGCGTCCTCGGCCGGGGGGACAGGCCGCCCACTGTTTCCGCCAGTTTCCGGATATGACCGGGGGTCGTTCCGCAGCATCCGCCCACGATGGAGACCCCCAGATCGCGCACATAGTGTTCCATGAAGCGGACAAACTCGCCGGCTCCCAGCCGGTAGTGTGCGCGGCCGCCCACGTTTTCCGGTATGCCGGCGTTGGGCATCACCGAGACGGGACGCGGACTGGTTGCCGAGAGCACGCGGATGTGCTCGGACATCTCGGCGGGGCCTGTGGCGCAGTTCATCCCGATCACGTCCACCGGGAGGGCTTCCAGGGTGACGAGTGCCGCCGGGATCTCCGTCCCCAGCAGCATCGTGCCCACCGACTCCACCGTCACCGACGCGATGACGGGGATCCGCCTGCGGGCCTCTTCCAAGCAGGCGAAGATCCCGACCAGGGCCGCCTTCGCCTGGAGCATGTCCTGGCAGGTCTCCAGACAGAGCAGGTGCACACCCCCATCCACCAGACCGCGGGCCTGGACCCGGTAGGCGGCGGCCATCTCGGCGAACGTGATGTGCCCCAGGGAGGGAAGCTTGGTGGTGGGGCCCAGGGACCCCGCCACAAACCGCGGATGGGCGGGCGTGGAGAACGCGTCGGCCATCCTCCGCGCAAGCCGGGCGGCCGCCAGGTTCAGATCGTAGGCCCGGTCTTCCAGCCCGTATTCGGCCAGGACGATTGCCGAACCCCCGAAGGTGTCGGTCTCCACCACATCGCAGCCGGCCTCCAGATAGTCCCGATGGACATTCTCCACGGCCGCGGGGCGGGAAACAACCAGAACCTCGTTGCACCCCTGCAGGTGCTCTCCGCCGAAGTCATCCGCCGAAAGCTGCTGGCCCTGCAGGTGCGTTCCCATGGCACCGTCGAAGACGATGACCTTCTCACGCAGGATGTCGGAGAATGACTTCACGCAGGACCTCCGCCTATCGCGGCGCCGTTTCGGAAACGCCCGCCGGGGAGAACATCAGCGCGTAGAACGCACAACCACCGCTGCGGGTGATCATCTGGAGAAGGTGCGGCGCGCCGTCACCGTTCAGGATCAGGGAGTACGCCCTCCCCTCCCGCACCCGCACCAGGGTGCGGCCGTCCGCCGTGCGGCGGATGTCCCCCCCTCCGGCAGACGCCTCAAGGGGCGCGCCGTCCTGCAGCACCTCCACCAGGGACTGGGGCGTTTCCTCCGATCTGATCACCGCGGCCACCTCTGCGGAGCGGTGCGAGACCACAATCCGGCCCTCCCCCTCCTGTGCCGGATCGAACCTGAGGCAATCCCGCCCATTCTGCCAGCATCCGGCGGCATAGAAGCGGCCTTCCAGGTAGATCCCCGGATCCTCATAGCGCACCACCGCCTCCGGACTGTATCCCTCCACATTGCCCAGACTCCCCTTCCCGTACCCCATCAGCAGATCCGCCGCGGCCCGCCCCCGGGCACCTTCTCCCCGGCTTATCCGGGGAAGGGGAAGTTCCCGGCCCGGGCCCGCCTCGTGGAGAAGCGCCCGCAGGGCGTGCTCAACCTCGAACAGATGGACATCCCCCGGAAAGCAAAAGCGGACCGCTCCACGGTGGTCCACAACGCGGAAGGCGGGGAGGGCAGAGACCCCGTACCCGGCTGCGATCAGGCCCTGGTTATCCAACACCACGGGAAAGTCCACCCCGTGGCGGCGGAGGGCGGTTTCCACACCTCCCGGCTCCCGACCGAACGGGAACCGGGGGGTGTGGACGCCGGCGCTCAGAAGACCCAGGCCCCGGTACTCCCTGTCCCACTCGGAAACCGCCGGAAGAATCTGAAGCGAGTGCACACAGGTGAAATCCCAGAAAAACAACAGAATGGTCTGTCCCCTGTGCGCGGCAAGAGGGAGAGGCCCCCCGTTGAGCCAGTAGTCCCCGCAGAGCTCGCGGGCCCTCGTCGATTCCCGCCTGTCCTCGAATACGTTCACACACCCCCCGTCGGAAACAGGCGGAAGATACCCATTGGAGGGCTCAGTATCAAGGAACCGCCCCGGGGGCGCGCCCTCCCCGGGGACGCCTATGAGCCGCCGGGGGTTCCCCAGAGCTCGAGAAAACGCATCAGCTTGAGGTGGTCGTAGCTCTCCCCTTTCTCCAGTTCCGCCGTATCCTGTGAGTGCAGAAACTCCCCCCCGGCATCCAGGACAAAGAAGTGCGGATACCCCGCAACGGGAGGAAAGCGCCCCAGGGCCTTCTCGTTTCTCTGGTCTCTCCGGGCATGCACCCTGACGAGCACGAACCGCCTGTGGAGGGCAGTCTGGATCGCGGGATGACCCTCCAGGAAGGCATCCAGCCGGCGGCACCAGATACACCAGTCCCCCCCCACCTCCACCAGCACCCGCCTCCCCGTCCGCCCGGCCTCCCGGCAAGCCTCCCGGATGTCCCGAGCCCCGTCGCGCGAGAGCTCGGCGCGGAGCACGGGGCGATAGGAGTGGCTCCCCCCGTCGCCCGGGGCCCCGCACCCCGCGATTCCCCCCGTCAGCAGGGCAGCCAGGCACAAACGGTGGAGAGCTCCGAAGCGGCCTCCCCCCCGGCGCCGGGCCGATCCCCCCTCCTTCCTCCATGCGCGCCAGCCCCCCGCCATGGACTTCACGTTCCGGTAGCCCATCGCCTTCAGGGAGGCCGCCGCCAGGGAGGAGCGGTACCCCCCTCCACAATACAGAACGATTTCGGTATCGGGGTCCGGCACTGCACGCTCGATATCCCGTTCGAGAATACCCCTGCCGATGTGGAGTGCCCCCGGCGCATGCCCCCTCTTCCATTCGTGATCCTCCCGGATGTCCACCAGGAGCGGGGACCTTCCCTCGCGCGTCCTCCTCAGAACCGTGGCGGCCCGGATGACCCGGACACCGCGCCGCGCACGGCCGACGAGCGAAAGGAAGCGGGGAGAGTGCCGTTTCATGGAAGGGATCCGGCGGAGGGACTCAGTTGGCGGCGGCCCGGAGGGTGAAACGGGGAATCTGCACCTCAAACTCCTCCCCCGTCTCCCGTCGCATCCGGTAGCTCCCGCTCATGCTCCCCTCAAAGGCCTCGAGGATGCAGAAGCTGTTGTAGGCATGGGCCCTGCCCGGCGGAATCACGGGCTGGCGGCCCACAACGCCCTCCCCCTCCACCTCTCTCAGGTCCCCGCTTCCGTCCTGGATGATCCACCGGCGGCGCAGGAGCTGGACCGGGTGGCTCCCGTTGTTCTGTATCCGCACGAAGTAGGCAAAAACAAACCGCCTTCGCATGGGATCCGACTGGCCGTCCAGGTACACCGGGCTGACGCTGACAGTGATGTCCTCCGTCGTCTCGACATAGGTATGCATGGAAAGTCCCCATATGGATTCGCAAGAGGCCGCGGGCGGAAACCGCCGCGGGCTTCCACCACCCAGAACACCGGGGACGGCCCCAGGATTCCCCGCCGCGCGCTAGCGCCGGGGCGCACGCAGGTGCGGGCGGCCCAAGGGGGGCCCGGCCATCCCCTCAAGAACAACCACGAATTCCCCTTTCGGGCGGAGTTTCTCCATCTCCCTGTGCAGCTCCTCCGCCGTTCCCCTGAAGATTCTCTCATCGGGAAGCGTGAGATTGAAGGCCAGGCAGATGCGGCGCCCCCCCCCGAAGGACTCCGCCAAGTCCCGCATCAGCGGCAGAAGGCGGTACGGGGTTTCCAGGATGACAATGGGCATCGGTTCCCGACGGAGGGTCCGGAGCTCCCTGCGGCGCACATCCGCCTTCGGCGAGAGCCACCCGTAGAACAGAAACCGGTCCATCCGGAACCCGGTGACCACCAGGGCCGCCATGAGGGAGGAGGGACCGGGAACCGGAACGATGCGAATCCCCGCCTCGGCGGCCTGGGAGACCAGCAGACGTCCGGGATCGGCAAAGACGGGAGTCCCGCCGTCGGAGATCAGCGCGACATTGTGCCCGGAGGTGAGCTCGCCGAGGAGCTCGCGCGAGGCCTCCGGCTCGTTATGCTCGTTGAGCGTTGTCAGGCGCGCCCGGATGCCCAGGCGCCGCAGGAGTCTCGTGCCCTCCTTCGCCTCCTCCATCGCCACCAGATCCACGCTCCCCAGCACGGCAGCCGCGCGATGCGAGATGTCCTCTTCGTTCCCGATGGGGACGGCGACCAGATACAGGATTCCGTGTTTCACCCGGAGGCCTCCTCGCAGGCATCAATCCGGCGGGGCCGGTCAGCGGCCGGTGTGGCCGAATCCCCCCGCGCCGCGGGAGCTCCCGGGAAGAACGTCCGCCGGTTCCCAGGTCACCTTCTCATGCCGGGCAATCACAAGCTGCGCGATCCGGTCCCCGCGGCGGACGGTGAAATCCTCCCGCCCGAAGTTCGTCAGGATCACCATCACTTCCCCCCGGTAGTCCGCGTCCACGGTCCCCGGCGCGTTCAGGACCCCGATCTGGTGCCGCGCGGCGAGTCCGCTCCGCGCCCGCACCTGGGCCTCGAACCCGGGCGGGAGGGCGAATGCAAATCCGGTGGGAACACAAACGGTCTCGCCGGGCGGGATGACCAGGGGTCCCTCAACGGCGGCCCGCACGTCCATCCCTGCGGCGTGTTCCGTGGCATAGGCGGGAAGGGGAATGTCGTCCCCGGCGCTTGCGAGACGGGAAATCAGGATCTTCATGGCGGGTGCCTCTTTCGGCTGCAGAGCGGGGGCACCGGATGGATGCCCCCGGCCTTCAGGATGCGGCTGCCCGGCGGGGCTGGATGCGCCGCTCGAATTCTTCCCGGAACGTCCGGATGGCGCTCTGAACGGGCCAGGCGGCCGCGTCGCCGAGGGCGCACACCGTGTTGCCCTCGATGTTTCCCGCGACCTCCAGCAGAAGCTCCAGATCGCCTTCCCGCGCCTGGGAGCTCTCGAAACGGCGGAGAAGCTTGAGCATCCATCCCGTCCCCTCACGGCAGGGAGTGCATTGCCCGCAGGACTCATGATAGTAGAACCTGGTGATGCGGGCCAGAACCCGGACAATGTCCGTGTCCTCGTCCATCACAATCAGGCCCGCGGTCCCGACGGAGGAACCCGCCTCTTTCAGGCTTTCGGCATCCATCCCCACCCCCTCCAGGGCGTCCCCCCGGAGCATCATGGTGGAGGATCCCCCGGGAATGACGGCCTTGACCGCCTTCCCCCCGGGGACCCCGCCCCCGTGGACATGGATCAGATCGGTGAGAAGGGTGCCCGTGGGGACCTCATAGACCCCCGGCTTGTGGACATGTCCGCTGATGCCCACCAGAATCGGCCCCGGATGCCGGGGCGCTCCGATCGCCGCGTAGGCCGCCGCCCCCAGCCGGAGAATGTGGGGAACGTTGGCAATGGTCTCCACGTTGTTGATGGTGGTGGGACAGCCCCAGAGCCCCGACTGGGCCGGGAAGGGCGGCTTGACCCGGGGGTACCCGCGCAGACCCTCGATGGAGTTCATGAGGGAGGACTCCTCGCCGCAGATGTAGGCCCCCGCTCCCCGGTGCAGGAAGAGATCCGTGCCGAAACCCGACCCGAGGATGTCGGCGCCCAGGTATCCGCGCCCGTAGGCATCGTCCACCGCCGCCTGCATCATGCCGATCCACTTCCTGTATTCCCCCCGGATGTACAGGTAGCAGACCCGCGCCCCCATGGCATAGGCGGCAATGACGGCCCCTTCGATGAGGAGATGCGGGTTCTTCTCAAATATCTGCCTGTCCTTGAAGGTCCCCGGCTCGCTTTCGTCACCGTTGATGCAGAGGTATTTGGGCTTCTCGTCCCCGGGCGGCATGAAGGACCACTTGAGGCCTGTCGGAAAACACGCCCCCCCGCGGCCCCGCAGGCCGGATTTCTTCACCTCTTCGGTGACCTCCCGGGGTTCCATCGCGAGAGCCCTGCGGAGCATGGCATAGCCCCCGTGCGCCTCGTAGACCCCGATGGAGTGGAATCCGGGCATGGGGGGGAGAAGCATCGGTTCCATGGTCACTTCATCCGGTTCAAAATCCGGTCCACCTCCGCCTCGCTCAGGTTCTCGTAGTACTCATCCCCCACCTGCATCACGGGAGCCGTCCCGCAGGAGCCCAGGCACTCCGCCTCCATCAGCGTGAAGCGGCCGTCGGGCGTGGTTTCGCCGGCACGGATGCCCAGGCGGCTCTCAAGGTGCCGGAGAACCCGCTCCCCGTTCCGCAGCATGCACGAGACGTTCGTGCAGACCTCGATTGTGTGCCGCCCCACCGGTCTCCGGTTGAACATCGTGTAGAACGTCACCACCCCGTAGACATGGTGATAGGGAACCTCCAACAGGCCCGCGATCTGTTTCATCCCCTCCTCGGAGATCCACCCGTGCTCCTCCTGCCACATCCAGAGGGCTTCCAGGATGACCGAAGAGGGCTGCTGATACCGCCCCTTCAGCGCATCAATGCGCCGAAGGGAACTCTCCGAGAGCATGCGCCCTCCGGTAATGAATGGAACCGTGCACAGCGGCGGGCGCGCCACGGCCGCCCCCGCGTTCCTTACTTATCCGCTTCCCCCATCACGGGGTCGATGCTCCCGATGATGGCCACGATGTCCGATATCATGGCCCCCCGGCAGAGAACCGGGAGTGTGGAAATGTTCACCATGGACGGGGAGCGGATCTTCATGCGCCAGGGGTGCCCCGTGCCGTCGCTGATGATGAAGAAACCCAGTTCCCCCTTCGAGGACTCGATTCCCTGGTACACCTCCCCCGGGGGTGGATTGATGCCGGCATTGATCAGCATGAAATCCTGAATCAGCTCCTCCATCCGCGTATACACCCGCTCCTTGGCCGGCAACACCCGTTTCGGGGCCCCTGCATAAAACGGACCCGGAGGGATCCTGTCGAGCGCCTGGGAGAGGATGCGGGCGCTCTGCTTCATCTCGTTCATGCGGACGTAGAACCGGGCCAGGGAATCGCTCTCGGTCAGCGTCACGACCTCAAAATCCAGCTCTCCGTAGGCAAGATAGGGGTTGTCCCGGCGCAGGTCCTTGGGAATCCCGGCCGCCCGCAGAATCGGCCCGCTGACACCCATATCCACGAGGACCTCGGGGGAGATGGTCCCCACGTTCTCGCACCGTTCGATGAAGATCCGGTTCCTCTGGAGGAGCCGGCGCACCTCGTCCAGATCGTCGTCCAGGTGCTCCAGGAAGGACCGCAACATGGAGCTGCACCGGTGGGTCCAATCCCGGGCCAGTCCTCCGATGCGGGTGTAGCTGGTGGTGAAACGGGCCCCCGTCAGCACGTCGTAGATGTCCATCAGCTTCTCCCGCTCCCGGAATGTCCACAGGAGGACGGTGAGCGCGCCGACATCCATGGCCATGGATCCGACCGACACAAGGTGGGAGGCGATGCGCGCCATCTCGCAGCACAGCACGCGTATGTAGTCCGCCCTCCGGGGCACTTCCAGCCCCAGCAGCTTCTCCACGGCCAGGACGTACGCCACGTTGTTGGAGATGGGGGAGAGATAGTCCAGCCGGTCCGTGTGCGGGATAAACTCGTGATAGGTGCTGTATTCGGCGATCTTCTCGTACCCGCGGTGGAGGTACCCCATCTCCGGCACGGCCGACAGGACGGTCTCTCCGTCCAGCTTCAGCAGCAGGCGGAGCACCCCGTGCGTGGCCGGATGCTGGGGCCCCATGTTGAGCACCATGGTGTTCTCCAGCGGATCCTCCACGGCAACGGTGGTATCCTGGTCTTCCAGCGCCTGGAGAATCCTGCTTCTGGAGGCTTCTTCGGGGGTTCGGGGAGGCATGGGATGAGCCAGCGGTTCAGGGACGGGGAAGGGGTATCGAGTCCGGCACTCCCAGAAGGGGAAAATCCTTGCGCAGCGGATGGTAGGCGAACTCCTCGGGCATGTACAGCCGTCGAAGGTCGGGATGACCCCGGAACCGGATCCCGTACATGTCGAAGGTTTCCCGCTCGTGCCAGTTGGCGCCCGACCACACAGGCGTCACGCTGTCCAGCGCGGGATCCTGCTGCTCCACCCGGGTCTTCAGGCGGAGATACCGGCTGCCGGAGAGGGAATACAGGTTGTACACCACCTCGAACCGGCCTTCCACCCGGCCCGTATCCACCCCACAGAGATCCACCACCATGGTGAACTCATAGCCCGGCTCCGACTTGAGGAAGCGGCACACCGGAAGGATGTCCGCGGCGGCAACCACCAGGGTGAGGTCCCCGCGGAATTCCTCCCGGGAGAGGATGCTCCCGGGAAAACGTCCCGAGAGCCCGGCGGCAATGTCCGCATTGGTCACGGCGCTGCAATCCTCTGGGTGGAACCGGATTCAGCCACCAGGATCCGTTCCCGGGGAGAGCGGCCTCCGAGAGTTCGTTCCTCGGCCACTTTCTTCTGAAGCTCCAGAAGGGCGTGCAGGAGGTTCTCAGGCCTGGGCGGACAGCCGGCCACGAAGACGTCCACGGGCATGAACTGATGGATCCCCTGCACAACCGAGTAGGACCGGAACATGCCGCCCGAGGAGGCGCAGGCCCCCATGGAGATGACCCATTTCGGATCGGGCATCTGGTCGTAGATCTTCCGCACCACCTTCGCCATCTTGTAGGTGACCGTGCCCGCCACGATCATCACGTCGCACTGCCGGGGGGTGAAGCGCATCACCTCGGAGCCGAAGCGGGAGATGTCGAAACGGGGCGAGGCAGTGGCCATCATCTCGATGGCACAGCAGGAAATGCCCATCGGCATGGGCCAGAGGGAGTTCTTGCGGGCCCAGTTGATCGCCTCGTCCAGCCGGGTGGTCAGGAACCCGTCCTGTTCGAGTACCTTCAGGCCCATCGGAGCGCCCCCTTCCTCAGGATATAGGCATAGCCCACCAGCAGGATGGCGATAAAGACCAGCATCTCCACATACCCGGTCACCCCCAGCTCCCGGAACCGGACGGCCCAGGGATACATGAACACGATCTCGATGTCGAACAGGATGAAGAGCACCGCCACAAGGTAGAACTTGACGGAAAACCGCTCCCGGGCGGTGCGGACCGGCTCCATGCCGCTCTCATAGGTGGAGAGCTTCTCCTCCGTCGGCCGCCGCGGCCCCAGCCACCTGTTCACGTTCACGAGAAACAGGCCGAAGGCCACGGCCAGCAGGATCATGATGCCGATGGGGGCGTACTGCTCGATCATTGCAGGGAATCCGACACGTGAGGGCGGGTCTTCGGTCCGGAGGTCCGGCCGACAAAAAGGTAGAGAAAACGGTTCTGAATGTCAATCAGGCGGGGCGCGCATACATCCCTTCGATGAGACCCGCGAACCGTTCCTCCACCACGCGGCGCCGGATCTTCAGCGTGGGAGTCAGCTCCCCTCCCTCCACGGTGAAGGGCCTGTGCAGGATTTCGAACCTGCGCACCCGTTCATAAGGCGGGAGCCCGCGCAGGAGGCGGCGCACTTCCCGCTCCATTTCTCCCCGGACCTCGGGCCTCCGCACAAGCTGCTCCGCCGTTTCCCCCTCCTGGGCGCGGCCCCCCGGGAGAGACCGGAGCGCCTCGAAGTCGGGCACGATGAGGGCGGCAAGGAAGGGGCGCCGGTCTCCCACCAGAAGAATGTGCTCGATCAGGGGGCTCTGCAGAAGCAGGTTCTCCACGGGTTGCGGCGCGATGTTCTTTCCCCCGGAGCTGACGAAGATGTGCTTCTTCCGGTCCGTGATCCTGAGGGAACCGTCCGGTTCCAGCCGGCCGATGTCCCCGGTGTGCAGCCATCCCTCCCCGTCCAGGACCTCCCGCGTGGCTGCTTCATCCCCCCAGTATCCCTTCATGATGTTGGGGCCGCGGGCAAGGATCTCCCCCTCCTCTCCGATACGGATCTCCACCCCCGGAATGGGGGGTCCGACGCAGCCGAACCGGTAGGTCCCGGGTCTGTTGACCGACAGCACGGGAGAAGACTCGGTCAGCCCGTATCCCTCCAGGATTGTCAATCCGGCCGCCTCGAAGAACTCCCCCAGCGCACTCGGGAGCGCCGCGCCCCCGGAGACAAAAAACCGCAGGGCCCCGCCGGTACGGGCGCGGAGTTTCCGGTGCACCAGCAGAT
>JBAVEL010000090.1:0-1578 GCA_049587715.1 Bacteroidota bacterium | reverse complement strand
GCCTAGAACCACATCGTGGCGCCGGCATCGAGCGCCAGGTCGTTGAGCGTCGCGGCGCCGACGATCTTGACGCCGTCGATAAGCTCGACCGTCTCCCAGCCGAGCATCTGCTTGGACGCCTCGCAGACCAGAATGGGGATACCCATAGCTATGGTCTTGTCGAGCATCTCACGCACGCTCGGGAACGTACCGAGCTGGATCTTCTCGGCCTCTCCGGGTCGCAGGATGAGCAGACCCATGCCGAGGTAGTAGACCGTGGGCTTCAGATCCATCGCCTTCGCCGACTGGGCGAGCACGAGCGGAGAGTACTGCCGCGCCGGAGCGTCGCTGGTCTGCACGTACAGGATGGCATTCTCGTCTTTCATGTTGCTCGCCTCCTAGCGGCCCTTGCGTATCAAGAACCGTTTGTGGTCACCTTGATCCTCTACTATGACGATCTGATGGCCCGCCCGCTTGGCGAACCTCGTGAGGTCTTCTTCCGCAGCCGGGTCGTCCGCAAGTACTTCGAGGATGTCGCCGACGCCCAGACCGTCCATAGCCTCGCGCGTCTGAAACAGAGGCTCGGGGCAGAACAGGCCGATGCAATCGAGGGACTTCTCGGCTGGCTCTTCGTCGTGCATGTGGACTCTCCCTGGGGAATCTGACCCTACCTTGCCCTGATGTTCCCCGTTCTCGAGATATCTAAGCGCGGCGAGCCCAGCCGCGAGAAAAGGGCGGACTTAGTAGCTCGGTTCGCCGGTCTCGGCGTCTTTCGGGCGAGCAGCTGCCGAAGTGGCGCCCGGTGCTCTTCCTACTCGCTAGGCTTCCGGCAGACAATCTGGGCCATGGCTCTTCGAGGGTCTTCAAACAGGCCTTCAAAATGGTGGATGATGTGCCAGTCCTGAAACCAGTCATCCAGCTCTCCGGGTTGCAGCAGATAGTCCGGATTATGAGGGTGGCCGTACTTGGGCTGTTCGCAGGTGAAGGTCTCGTAGATGAGGATTCCCCCTTGGCGGATTCCTTTTCGCAAATAGGGGACGAGCGGCCGATGGAGGTAGTGAAAGACCAGAATCGCCCGGTAGTACTCCTCTTGAAGAGGATTCTTACCGGTTTCCAGATCAACCTCCCAGAATTGCACCTTGAGTCTCCGGTCTTCTGCCGACCTTCGGGCCACTTCCAGCGCTTCCGGGGATCGATCTGCAAGAATGACCGGCAAATTCAAGCCGGCTAGGAAGAGCCCGTTTTCCCCTTGGCCACAAGCCAGATCCAGGACGGGACCTTCCAGGTTCTCGTCCTCCAGGAGAGAGCTGAATCTCATCAGCAAAGGATTCGGGGCCATCGAGTACCTACCAAGCTCGACCGTTAGGGCCTGTGTCTGCCTTGAGAACGGACTGTGGCTTTCAATGATATGACAGATCCCGGCCGATGGCGAGCACTCTGTTCAGGGGTGTTCCTTTCTGCCAACAGGTCTCTGGCAGCCGGTGCAGAGCTCCCAGTCGACCCGGCCGGCGTCCTCGCCCCGGAAGAAATCCGGTGGGCCGCCCTGCGATTACTGGCGCCTCGTGCCTGTTGCGGTTACCATGAAGCTCGGGAGGTGTG
>JBAVEL010000089.1:0-1542 GCA_049587715.1 Bacteroidota bacterium | reverse complement strand
CCGGCGCGCGGGGTGGAAGTGAATTCCGGGTGGAACTGGCAGCCGAGGAACCAGGGATGGTCGGGCAGTTCGATCATTTCGACCAGTTGGCCGTCCAGCGAATAGCCGGAGAAAGCCAGACCGGCGGCGTGGAGCGGTTTCCGGTAGTGGTTGTTGAATTCGTAGCGGTGGCGGTGGCGCTCGGTGACGACATCCTTGCCATAGGTCCGGCGGGCCAGACTGTCGGCGACCAGTTGGCAGGGCTGCGCGCCCAGCCGCATGGTGCCGCCCAAGTCGTCCCCTTCCCGGCGCTGCTGCACGGTGCCGTCCTCCTCCAGCCACTCGGCGATGAGTGCGATGACTGGATGCGGGGTATCCGGGCGGAATTCGGTGCTGTGCGCGCCCTCCAGTCCGGCGACGTGGCGAGCGAACTCGATGACCGCCGCCTGCATCCCCAGGCAGATGCCGAGATAGGGAATCCGGCGCTCGCGGGCGTAGCGCACCGCCGCGATCTTGCCCTCGATGCCGCGTCGGCCAAAGCCGCCCGGCACCAGGATGGCGTCCATCCCCTCCAGACCGGCGGCGCCCTCCCGCTCGATGCGCTCGGAATCCACATAGTGGATACGAACCTGGGTATGGGTTTGAATGCCGGCGTGCAGCAGGGCTTCGTTCAGCGACTTGTAAGCGTCGGTCAGGTCCACGTATTTGCCGACCATGGCGATATCCACTGGGTCGGTGGCGGTTTCAATCGCCCGCACCACCCGCTCCCAATCAGCCAGTTGCGCCGGGGGCTGGTGGTCCAGCCGCAGTTTGCGGGCGACGATGTCGTCCACGCCCTGGGCGTGCAGCAGCAGCGGAATCCGGTAGATGGTATCGACGTCGGGGACGTTGATGACCGCCTTGGGTTCGACGTTGGTGAACAGGGCGATCTTGCGGCGTTCGTCGGCGGGCACTTCCCGATCCGAGCGGCACATCAGCATGTCGGGCTGGATACCGATGGAGCGTAGTTCCTTGACCGAGTGCTGGGTCGGCTTGGTCTTGAGTTCGCCCGAGGACTTGATGTAGGGCACCAAGGTCAGGTGGATGAACAGCGAGCGGTCGCGGCCCAGTTCCAGTCCCATCTGGCGGATGGCCTCCAGGAACGGCAGCGACTCGATGTCGCCCACCGTGCCGCCGATTTCCACCAAGGCGATGTCGGCCTCGCCGGCGCCCAACCGGATGCAGCGCTTGATCTCGTCGGTGATGTGCGGAATCACCTGCACCGTACCGCCGAGGTAGTCGCCGCGCCGCTCTTTACGAATCACGTTTTCGTAAATGCGCCCGGTGGTGAAATTGTTACGTCGGGTGGCGGTCAGGCACACGAAGCGCTCGTAATGACCGAGATCGAGATCGGTTTCCGCGCCGTCGCTGGTGACGAACACCTCGCCGTGCTGGAACGGACTCATGGTGCCGGGATCGACGTTGATGTAGGGGTCGAGCTTCTGGATGGCGACCTGCAGTCCGCGTTGTTTCAGGAGCTGCCCGACCGCTGCGGCGGTAACGCCTTTGCCGACCGAGCTGACC
>JBAVEL010000088.1:0-2346 GCA_049587715.1 Bacteroidota bacterium | reverse complement strand
CACCAGGGTGCTGCTGGGGTGTACCCCCCGTTCCGCACCCCTGGCCGCCGGCGGGCAGGCGGCCCCGTGACGGAAAGCCCCGTCTCTCTCTTCACCCTGCTGGAGGGGCTGGCCGTGCGGAAGTTCTTCCACGCGCGGTACGGGAGCATGGTCCAGACTCGGGAGATTGCCGTGCGGCGGGTCCAGTACGATTCCCGCAAGGTGCAGAGCGGCGACCTCTTCGTGGCGATCCGGGGAGGCAGGACGGACGGCCACCGGTTTGCCGGTGAAGCCGTGGGGGCAGGGGCCGTCGGGGTGGTGCTGGAGGAGGACACCCTCGTGCCGGACGCGCTCTTCCTGCACACGGGGGCCGTGAAGATCGTGGTGCCCGATGCGCGGGCGGCCCTGGCCGTGCTCGCGGGCAACTATTTCGGGCATCCCTCGCGGGGGCTGCGCATGGCGGGGGTGACCGGCACAAACGGAAAGACCACCACGACATGCCTGGTGCGGGCGATCCTGGAAGCGGCGGGCGAATGCACCGGGTGTGTGGGCACCCTCGGCTATGCGGCGGGGGGGGATGTGCTTCCCGCCACCCATACAACGCCCGAGGCTCCGGAGCTGCAGGAGGTCCTCTACCGGATGGCGGCGGCGGGTTGCACGGCGGCCGTGATGGAGGTCTCGTCTCATGCCCTCGCGCTGCAGAGAGTGGAGGGCATCGGGTTCGAGGCGGCGGTCTTCACGAACCTGACGCGGGATCATCTGGACTTCCACCTCACCATGGAGGCCTACGGCGCGGCCAAACAGTCGCTCTTCCGACGCCTGGAGCCGGAGGCGACGGCCGTGATCAACGCCGATGACCCGGCGGGCGAGAGCATGGTGGAGGGCGCGCGGTGCCGGGTGCTGCGGTACGGATTCGGCGCCGGCGCGGATGTGCGGGCGGAGGAGCCCGATCTGGGCCTGGAAGGAACAGCGTGCACCATCCGCCATGCCGGGGCGGCGCACCGGATCACCAGCTCCCTGATCGGCCGCTTCAACGCGGGAAACATCCTTGCGGCCTTTGCCGCCGGCATCGCCCTAGGTGTCGCCCCGGAGGCGATCCGGGAGGGCATCAGGAGCGTGCCTTCGGTGCGCGGGCGCATGGAACGCATCCCGGCTCCGGCGGGATGGACGGCGGTGGTGGACTATGCGCACACGCCGGATGCCCTGGAGAACGTCCTGGGAACCCTCCGGGGACTGGCTCCCCGCGGGAGGGGAAGGATCATCACGGTGTTCGGCTGCGGGGGCGACCGGGACAGGGGGAAGAGGCCCGCCATGGGGCGGATTGCCGCCCGACTGAGCGACAGGGTGGTTGTCACCTCCGACAACCCCCGCACGGAGGATCCGGCCGCCATCATCGGGGATATCCTCGCGGGGATCCCCGAGGAGACCAATCTGAGGGTGGAGCCGGACCGGCGTGCGGCAATCCGGGAAGCCCTGGCGGGTGCGGCGGGAGGAGACGTGGTGCTGATCGCCGGCAAGGGGCATGAGCAGTATCAGGCGGTGGGAGAGCGGACGCACCCGTTCGACGACAGGCGGGAGGTGGAACGGTTCATCGAGGAGCACGGGTGAGCATCAGGGTTGAAGATCTGGAGCGCATTCCACACCGGGAGTTCCCCGGGCGCAGGGAGATAAAGCGCAGGAGCTTCACGGGCGTCTCCACGGATTCCCGAACCGTGCGCGAGGGGGAGCTCTTCGTCGCCCTGAGGGGTGAGCGCCACGACGGCCACCGGTTCCTCTGCGACGCGTTTGTCCGCGGGGCGGCTGCAGCCGTGATCCGGCGCGGAGCCTGGAGCGGAGAGGCCCCGGGGCCCCTGCTGGTGGTGGAGGACACGCTGGACGCTCTCGGGGAGCTGGCGCGGCTCCACCGCCGCCGCTTCCGGATTCCGGTCCTGGCCGTCGCTGGGAGCAACGGAAAAACCACAACGAAGGAGATGATCGCCCGGGTCCTGGGACGGCGATGGAAGGTCCTCAGTACCGAGGGGAACCTGAACAACCGGATCGGGCTGCCGCAAACCCTCTTTGGGCTCGATGCGAAGCACGAGGCCGCCGTGGTGGAGCTGGGCACCAATCATCCCGGAGAGATCGAGTTCCTCTGCCGGATTGCGGAGCCCACGCACGGCCTCATCACGACGATCGGAAAGGAACACCTGGAGTTCCTCGGGGACCTGGCGGGGGTTGCCGCCGAAGAGGGAGCCCTGTTTGCCTGGCTCCGCGGCCTGACGCACGGCACGGCGTTCGTCCATGCGGATGAGAAAGCCATCGCCTCCCGCTCACGGGGCATTGCCCGCCGCTGGACATACGGGTTCGGGGCGCGAAGCCGCGATGTGG
>JBAVEL010000087.1:0-1825 GCA_049587715.1 Bacteroidota bacterium | reverse complement strand
CCCCATGGGTTACCCCACCAAGGTTCAGCTCATCCAGCGTCAGGAGAGCCAGCAGTGGTACATCAACTTCCCCGCTCCGCTGGCCCAGGCCATGGAGTTCCAGAAGGGGGAGACCATCGAGTGGGTGATTCAGGACAAGAACACCCTGGTCCTGCGTCGGACGGAGAAGGCCTTGGCCACCCAGAAGCCCGGTGAGGCGAAAAAAAAACGATAGCCCTCCTGCCCGACATCCAGGAACTCTGGGAGGCGTGCATGGACGCATTCAGCCAGCGCCGCGTCGGAGAGCGAGCCCGACGATTGGGTTTCGGCCAGTTGGCCTGCGTGGGCCGTCACACCGTCACCGGTCTGCTGTGCGCCACCGGCCGTCAACATCGCGACTGGTCGGGGGAGTACCGCGTCTTCTCGAAGGATCGCTGGGAAGTCGAGGACCTGTTCGCTCCCATCCTGGGCGGGGTCCTGGATTTGTTGCCGGACGGCGCCCCCGTGGTGATGCCCCTGGATGACACCCCGGTTCACAAGACCGGAAGGAAGATCCCCGGAGCCGGCTATAAGCGCGACCCGCTGTCGCCGAAGTTCCACACCAATCTCATCTGGGCCCAGCGATTCCTTCAGGTCTCGGTGATGCTTCCGGCCAGCCAGGTCCCCGGGCCCGCACGGGCTATTCCGGTGCGGTTTGAACACGTGCCCGCGCTGCCCAAACCCAAGAAATCAGCCCCGCCGGAGGAATGGAAAGCGTACCGCAAACAACAGCGTGTCCAGAACTTGAGCACGCACGCGGCCCAGACGATTCAGGGACTCCGCCAGGAATTGAACGAGCGGCATGAGGCTCAGGACCGCCGGCTCATCATGGTCGGGGATGGCAGCTACACCAACCAGACGGTGATCAAGAAACTGCCGCCGCAGACCACGTACATCGGCCGGATCCGCAAGGATGCCAAACTCTTCTATCCCCCGCGACCCGGAGATCAGGCCCCCGTCGGAACGACCCGTCGATACGGCCTGCCGACTCCGACGCCAGATGAACTCCGCAAGGACGATCAAATTCCTTGGCAGGAGGTGGAGGTCTTCGGGGCGGGGCAAATGCACCACTTCCGCGTCAAGACCCTCGGGCCGGTTCTCTGGAAGAAAGCCGGATCGGGAGATCCGCTGCGTCTTCTCGTCGTTGCCCCCGTTGGCTACCGTCTGCGAAAGGGCAGCAGACTGCTCTACCGCCAGCCGGCCTATCTGATCTGCACCGATCCGAACCTGTCTCTCGACCTGTTTCTTCAGGCAGCCCTCTGGAGATGGGACATCGAGGTCAATCACCGCGACGAAAAACAAATCATCGGCGTCGGGGAATCGCAGGTCTGGTCGCCCCTGTCAGTCTTTCGCCAGCCCGCTCTGGCCGTGGCCAGCTATGCCATTCTGCTCCTGGCCGGAGAACGGGCCTTCCAGGGGCAACAAACCCGGGGTGCATTGCCCTTGCCCAAGTGGCAACACAAGGATCCCCAGCAGCGAATGTCAACCCAGGAACTGCTCCGGCAACTCAGAAGTGAGGTATGGAGGTATGCGATTGATCATGCACCAGCACATTCCGACTACTTCGTGACCGCACCCGAGGATGCTCCGAAGTCGTCGGAATCCCTGTGGCCGCCAGTCCCAGCCTGGTTGTACGCAGCCAGCGGCTGAAGAGCAGGGGACGAACGCCTGAAAAGTGGGTATCAGCGCGCCGACAAAATGCCAAACCCCAGGGGTCCGCCCTGGCGGACCACAAAGCGATTTCAGATGGAGGTCCGCGAGCGCGGACCCTACCCTTCTGCTGGTTGACGATCATTCGGCAGGGTCG
>JBAVEL010000086.1:0-15727 GCA_049587715.1 Bacteroidota bacterium | reverse complement strand
AGAACCCGTAGGCAAACAGAGACTGCGTGAACACCTGCTTCATGGAATCCGTCCCCGCAGCCCGCGTCACGGGGTTCGACACCATGTTCCACCCCGCAATCAGCGGCACAGACACGTTCACCGTCGTACCCGTGAACTCATCCGCACCGATGTCGGGGGGCGACAGCCGCACATCCCCGTCGTAGTCATTCCCCACTCCCCCGATCGTCACCCCCGCTCCGCTCGCAGGCGAGCTTCCGCTCGTGATGTGAAGATCCGCGAGACCCGCAAACAACGGATCTCCCGAGACGGAAGCCGCGTCCTGGGCCGGGGTGAACTGGGTCTTCCAGAGAGCCAGACTCGCCACGCCCGCATACGGCGTGCTTGTCCCGATGCCCCCCAGCACCATCTGCGTGTTGGCCGGGTTCACATAGTAATCGTTGTTGTCCGATCCGCCCGTCCCCCACGCATATCCCGTCGAGGGGGCGATCACCCCGTAGTGCTTCAGCGTCGCGGTATTCGAGGTCACATCCACCGCCGTGATGTTGTTCTTGAGCGTCAGGTTCGCCACACCCACGGTGGTGATCCGGATCCCCGATGCGCTCTGCGTGGCCGCCGTGGCGCCCGCCGATGGATCCATGTCCCCCTCCATCCGCACCGAGTTGAACACCACCCGATCCCCGTCTCCTCCCGCGATGCACACCCCCGCCGCCTCGTCTCCCGATGTCCCGTTGGCGCTGATGGCGTACACCATGTTGTTGGCCACCAGGTTCCCGCTCGGTGTGCCCGAGCCCGCCACCCCGATTCCCACCGCCGAGTAGGTCCGCTCATCCACAATGTGATGCACCAGGTTCCGCGTCACAGACGAGTTTGTCACGGTCGTCGGCACGGCCCCCGGCCAACCCGTCCCGGCCCCCAGCCCGATGCCCACACGATCCGTACCCGAGGTGGTGTTGGCATAGTACCCGCCCACGTACCGCACTTCGTTCCGGGTGATTTCGGCATCATCCTGGTACTGCGCCGCGATGCCCCCCACCCCGATCTGCTCGCTCCCGAACGATTCCGCAGGCCCGATCACGTTCCCTTCAACCGTCGTCCCATCGTTCGGGTTCGAAGCCGATCCCCGCACATAGATGCCCCACCGCACCTTCGTGACGGCGTTGTTGCCGTACGTGTTGAAATCGTTGCCCTCACCGTCGCTCGAAGTGGAGATCGAGGTCCCCGAGCTGATGATCCCGAATGTCTCCGTGGTCCCCGTGCTCTGGTTGGCGCCGCAGGCGATGACGCAGTTCTTCACCGTGTTGGAGCTCGCTCCCAGCCCCGTCCCTCCGCTCGAGATCCAGATGGCCGCCCCCGAGGATGTGCTCGAGTTCAGAATCGCAAGATTCCGGTCCGTGCCCCCGCTGTTCGAGCCGTCAATCGTCACACGGTCCGCTCCCCAGAGCCGGATGATCGCCCCCGCAATGGACCCGGAAATCGTGTCCGTCGTCCCCGGGGCCGGCGCAATGGTGATCGTGTAGGACCCGCTCCCGTCCTCCGCCGTCTGGTTCAGAACCGCGGTGGCCGTCTCCGTCACGTTGCTCGTGATCGTGGCGGTGATGTTCCCCGCCACCACGCTCGCATTCACCGAGTCAAAGAACGCCTTCACCGTGGGGAACGTGGCAAGCAGGGCCGGGGAGCCCGGCGCCGGTGACCCGATGGTGACCGCCCCTGCAAAGGCGGGCGCTATCTTGTACCAGTACGGCGAGGCAACAAACCCGTTCGGAGGATCGGGAGTGTAGAGCGTTCCCGGAGGCATCGTCGCCACATTCGGGACGCTGTCCTGCGCCGCCACGTAGTAGAACACCGTGTCCCCCACCGCCGTCGCTCCTATCAGCGTATGGTTGATGGTGAAGCTCCAGGTATCCGTCGGACCCTCCGTCCCCGCTGCGCTGGAGGTCGGCCCCGAGATCCCCTTCCGGAAATAGACCTGCGGCTTCCCCGACCCGCGATGCACTCCCGACAGAAGGTCCGTGATCACCGCCGTGAACGTGCGGGTGGGGGTGGCAAGAGAGCCGGTGAGGGGCGTGTAGGCGATGACCGGCGCCGTCTCGTCGATGGCGATGCCCGCAAACTCATCCCCCCCGATATCCGGGATGGCAGGATCCCGCGGGTTTCCCTCGATGTCGGTTCCCACCGTAATGGGCGAGGTGACGGGAAGCGCCCCGCTCTCGCACCGGGTGGGCGTGACGGGGTTCAGCCGGAGATCATACGGGGCCGAGGTGCTGAGAAAAGGAGGCATCTCCGTCACCGCAAGCTGGTCCCGGGGGCTCACCCGGGTCTTGTATAAGGCGAGGGTCTGATCCGCGTTCGTGCCGTCATAGAATATCAGGTTCTTTATCCCCGGCGGCGTCCCCGCGTAGTACAGGTTGTTGTTGATCGTGGAGGCCAGGTTCGTGAGCCCCGTTGCAGAGCGCCGGAACGCCACCGCCCGCAGTCCGGTGGTCACGTCCGTGTTGTTCACGAATATGTTGTTCCGGAGGTCCACCGACGATGGGGTGGTGGACACATACACCGCCGCGCTCGTGTTGCTCGCCCCCGTGCTCGTGTAGTTGAGGAGCACCGAGTTGTAGTAGGCGTTCACCGTGGAGCCGCTGCTGATGTAGAGTCCCGAGGCGGCGGCCGTGCTGCTGGTGCCCGCCGGGGCCTTGATGTCGTACAGGAAGTTGTTGTAGATGTTCACGGTTGTCCCGCCCGCCGTGTAGATGCCGGCGGCCAGGTATGTGGAGGAGGTGCCCGTATAGGCCACATCCCACACTCTGTTGGCATAGATGTTCACCGCCCCCGATCCCTCGTAGATGCCGTAGACATAGTACGAGGATCCCGAGAGACCGGTGATGATGTTGTGATGGATGTCGTAGCGGGACCCCGAGAACCCCGAGTAGATCCCGTACACGGCATTGACACCCGTGCCCGCGAGGCTCGAGATCAAGTTTCCGTCGAACTCCGCCGTCGAAACGCTCCCCCCTCCCACATAGATGCCCGCCAGGTAGCCCGTTCCCGAGATGCTGGAGATGAGGGTGTTGAACACCCGCAGGTTCGTCTGCGTGTTGATGTAGACTCCGTAGGCCGCGGTGGAAAGCCCGCCCAGGTTCGTGATGATGCTCGTCCCAGAGGCAACGGTTCCCACCTTGTTGCTGTCGTCGTAGGCGGCCGTCGCGCCCGAGAACCAGTACCCGGTGTAGCAGTTCTGCACCGTGTTGTTCAGGAAGGCATTGGCGCTGTTGGAGCCCGCGGCCGCGGTCGCCACGGACGTCAGGTACACCCCGCGCGAGTTCGTGTTGGTCTTGTTCAGGGTCACGGCGGAGTTCTTCACCGTATTGTGCTGGCTGCCGTTCGTCCCCGATGCCCCCGTCAGGTAGTACCCGTACTCCACCGCCGTGGAGCCCGGCACCACCCCCACATCAATCCCGTCAAAGGTGATGTAGTCCGCACCCAGGAGGGTGAACACCGCATCGTTTGCGGCCGCCGTTCCTCCCCGCGTGACCAGCGGATTCGGCCCGCCGCCCGCCGTCTGGAAGACGATGGGCCAGGAAGCCGTCCCCGAAGTTGTGATCACCACCGAATCCGTGAATGTCTGACCCGCGGCCACGCTGAATGTGACCGCCCCCGAGATGCCCAGCAGGTTCAGGTCCGCCACCGCCAGATCAAAGCTGGCGTAGTCCCCCGTCTTGGAGTTGTCGATTGTGTATGTGCCGGCAAGAGGGGCACGGATGGGTCTCTTCCCCGCAGGGTCGGTCACCGTGGGTGCTTGCGGCGTTCCGCCCACCGTCACCGATGTGCACTGGGCGTCCAGGGAGTCCCCCGCCGTGGCGGCGGGATCCACGTCGTAGGCCAGCCAGAAGTAATTGGTGCCTCCCGCCAGCAACCGGCTTCCCGTGACGGTGAAGGCCCCGAGGGGCGGGTTGGCTGTCGTGGCGCCGAACTGGTTCACGGCTGCAAAGACGGGGCTGATGCCCGTATAGTAAAGCTTCGCGCTGTCGATGTCGGCCGCCGATGTGCTCCCCGTCGTGCTCAGACTGAAGGAGGTGGCTGCAAGGGGCGATACATCCCCGCTTGTCACGATCTCGATCCCGATGATCTTCTGGTCCCTCGCTCCCGAGGGGACCGCCGAAGTGCTTGCCTGCGTCACCGTGCTGGAGACGTAGGACATGGGGGTTCCCTCTTCGATCACGATGTCGTCGATGTGAAAGTCGTAGTCCTCAAGATCATTCACGGGGCCGTCCGTGGCATAGAAGGCCACAATGGCGTGGCCGCCCACATACGCCGTGAGGGGGACGGTGTATTCGGTGAGGGTGTTGGTCAGGTTGTCGGCCCGCGTGAATGCGCGCACCGATGACCAGGTGAGTCCGCAGTCCCCCGACACCATGACCCGCACGGAGTCGTCGGACCCCATCACATCCGGATCCGTGATGGAGTTGTAGTTCGTCACGGCAACCTTGAACTTCACCTGCGTGAGGGCGGAGACCGCCACTTTCGGGCCCACAATCCACTCGCGCCGCGTTTCTACAAAGAGGTTCACCTTGGCGGTGATGTTCCCCACCCCTCCCAGCCCTGTCGAGGAATTCCAGAGCGACGTCGTCCCCGTGGGAACGGCGCCCGCCTGCTCCTTCCAGTTGGGGAACACCGTGGTCAGGTTCGCCCCCGTGAACCCCGTGAAGTCCACCGCCTCGGGAAGGGTGACGGCAGACGTCACCTCCCTGGAGGCGTTCGGCATGTTGTCGTTTCCCGCGTTGGAGTCAGGCGGGCTTGTCACCGCCGATCCGCTGAACACATACGTGCCCGCCGAAGACATGTTGTAGGTGGTGGAGAACGTCACATCCTGCGTGAGTCCGGGCAGCAGGCTGCCCGAGGAGACGATCACGTTGCTGAAGGTTGTGGGGTTCGGGCCCGTGACCGAGCAGCTCACCGTGACCGGATTGGTGACAAAGTTGAGCGTGGCCGTGCCCGCGTTCCTGATCCGGAGGGCAACGGTCTGGTTCGTGCCGTAGCAGCCCCCCACTCCCGGCGAGACAAGGCCCGATGCCGCCACGTCCAGGGCGTTGGTGGGCTGGAATGTCACCTGGATGTTGGGCCGGTTTCCGAAGACGGTCCCGCTCCCCGTCGGAGGCGAGGAGTCCGCGAACCACTTCTCGCTCTGCGATGTGGCTGTCGTGTACCGGAACGTGGGATAGGAGCCCGTCCCGCTGCCGCCGAACTCGCACTCCACCAGCACGAGCAGGTTGTCGGCGCCATAGGCGAAGGAAGGACTCAGGGTGAATGTCTGCCATGCCGCGGAGGGGAAGGTCACCCCCGTCCCGGACCAGACCAGCGTGGCCCCCGCCTTCATGTTGGCCCATGTGTCCGTCGTGAGCGTGGCGGCGGTGGTGGTCTTCAGATAGATGTTCACGGTCGCAGGACTGGTCTGCGGCCCCCCCACGTCCCACCCCAGGGCGGCGATGTTCCCCGTCATGGTCAGCTCGGCGGCCGTGTAGAGCGCCGCGCATCTTTCATAGCCGAACAGCATGCCGAAGGGCACCCGATCGAGGGATGTGCCCGTCCCGATCGTGATGATCGTCTGCGCCTGCGCTCCCGTCACGAGGGCGCACAGAAGCAGAACAGCAAGAACCGATAGCAACGACCTTTTCATAGGTCCTCCGGTGGGATGGATGATTGTGGATGCTAGAAATGATGGCATGCGTATGCGGACCCGGGGGCCCGCACATCCCGCGCCCCGTGGGTCCCCCGTCAGTTTCCGATCTTCTGCGTGCGTATCCGCGCCCTTCTTTCTCCCGCTTCCCTTGCCGCCGCGTGTGCGGAGCCCCGGGGGCTCGCGTGGGCGCTACTTCACGAACAGGGCCTTCCGGACGGCCGTCGTTCCCCCCGCCGTCATGCGTACGATGTAGACGCCCGAGGGGAGCCCCGCGGCGTTCCACCGGGCGGTGTACGAGCCCCGCGTGTGCACTCCGGATGCCAGTTCGGCCACCTCCTGCCCCAGGGAATTGTACACCCGGATGGTCACATCCGTCTCCTCCCAGAGCTCATACCGGAACGTGGTGGACGGATTGAACGGATTGGGGTAGTTCTGGTGAAGCACGAAGGTGCCCGGCTCCAGATCCGGCCTTTCCCCCACCGCCACGATGAGGGACCCCGTCGTGAAGTTCTGAATCACCGAATACGGGCTGTACCCGGCGGATCCCTTCGCCCGCACCCGCCAGTAGTGCTTCCGGTTCGCCTGCAGGAGCCCCGGCTCGAACCAGTTCTCCGTGGAGGAGGAGTCGTCCACCACCACCTGGTTGAACAGGTTGTCCAGGGCCACCTGCACCCTGTAGTGCAGGGCTCCCGGACTCTCCACCCACCGGAGCGTGGGGGTGCGGCTCACGTTCGTGTCCCCGTTGGCGGGGTGGAAGGGAAGCGGCGTGGCGGGGGCGAAGTTCCCCACGCTCATGCGCCGCACGCCCGAGAAGGCGCCGTAGGTCCCCTCGGTGTTCACCCCCGCCGTGCGCCAGTAGTAGATGCCGTTCGGGGCAAGCCGCACGGCCCTCTGGGTGTCCGTCACCGCCGAGTCGTTCAGGAACAGGTTGGTCATCAGGGTGTCCAGGGCCACCTGGAGGTTGTACCAGCTCGCCATGGTGGACCCGAGCCACCGGAAGGCGCTGACCACCGGCTGGTTCGCGGCGTTGGCGGATGGGGCAACGGGCGTCACGGGCGCCGGCGGCTGGAGCATCACCGTGAACACGCGGGGTGCCGAGAACTCGCTCGCCCCCGCCGTGTTCCGCGACCTGATTCTCCAGTGAAGCCGGGCGGCATACGGAAACGGCCCCGCCGTCCGCGTGGAGTCCGCAATCGTGGAGTCGTTGTACACGAGGGTCGTGAACGCCCCGCTCGTTCCCACCTGCAGGTGGTAGGCCGATGCCCCCGGCACCGTCCGCCACGAGAACCTCACCTGCCGCTCCAGGCGTGTGGCCGAATCCGGGGGAAGCACGAGGGCCGGGATGGGAGGCGCCGCGGTGGTCAGGAAACGGAACATCGTGGAGTAGGGCCCGCTGCCGGCGGCGTTCTTCCCCCGCACCCGCCAGAAATACGTGGTGTTGGCCGCCAGGGGGCTTATCTGCTGCTGCGTCCCCGCAAGCGTGGAATCGTCGAAGAACCTCTGTGTGAAGGCGGAGTCGGTCGCCACCTGGAGCCGGTAGGACGTGGCGCTCGGGGCGGCGTTCCAGGTCAGCATCGGGTTCAGGGGAATGTTCTGCGCCCCGTTGGCGGGCGACACCAGGGCGGGCGCCGCCGGGAGCGCGATGACCGTGGTGAAGCTCCACGTGGCCGAGGAAGGGCCGTAGCCCGCCGCGTTCTTTGCCGTCACCCTCCAGTAATGGAGTGTGTTGTTGGCCAGGGGCCCCACCTGCCGGGACGTGGCCGTCACGGTGGAATCATCCAGCACCACGCCGGTCGTGAAGTTCGGATTGGTGCCCACCTGCACCCGGTAGGTGTATCCCGACCCTGCGATGGTCCACGAGAGCGTCAGGGTCACCGGCTGGGCCTGGGCATTGTCTGGCGGCGAGCTCAGCGCGGGCGCCGGAGGCGCCTGCACGATCGTCGTGAATCTCCAGACGGAGGAGAAGGGGCTGTTGCCGCCGTCCCCCCTGGCCCGCACCCGCCAGTAGAACCTCGTGCTGCCCGAAAGGGGCCCCACCTGCCGGGAGGTTCCCGTGATGGTGGAATCGTTGAACACGACTCCCGAGGTGAACGTGGAATCGGTGGCCACCTGCAGGCGGTAGAAGGCCGCCCCCGACACGCTCCCCCAGGAGAGCGTGGGAGACAGGGGCACGTCCACCGATCCGTTGGCGGGGGACGACAGAAGGGGCGCGGCGGGAGCCGCAACCGTCGTGAAGCTCCAGACCGCCGAGCTCGGGCCGTAGCCGCCCGCGTTCCGGGCCGTGACGCGCCAGT
The DNA here is from genome assembly GCA_049587715.1 of Bacteroidota bacterium. GTDB lineage: Bacteria > Bacteroidota > Ignavibacteria > UBA10030 > UBA6906 > JBAVEL01. The sequence continues at coordinate 7,783 of JBAVEL010000086.1, read as the reverse complement.
GGTAGAGGGTGCCCCCCGAGAGGTTCGCAACCTGCCGGGATGTTCCCGTCACCGTGGAGTCGTCGAAGGCGATCCCCGAGGCGAACGTGGAATCCGTCCCCACCTGCACCCGGTAGGTGAAACCCCCTCCTGCGATGGTCCAGCTCAGGGTGGGTGTCACGGTCTGCCCCGTGGCCCCGTTGGGCGGGCTCTGGAGGGTGGGAGCGGGAGGCGGCTCCCCCGTGGCGAAGCTCCACACGGGGGAGTAGGCGGTCCAGCCGCGTGTCTGCCCGGCGGCCACACGCCAGTAGCGCATGCCGCTCACCCCGGTCACCTGCCGGGAGGTGCCCGTCAGCGTGGAGTCATGGAGTACGATGCTCCCCGGCGTAAAGCTGCTGTCGGTGGCCACCTGGACCCTGTAGCGGGTGGCATTCGGCACCGCGTTCCAGGAGAGGGTCACCGTGGAGCTTACGGTCCCCCCGTTGGGGGGGGAAACCAGAGAGGCCGCCTTGGCCCCGTACATGATGATGTTGACCTGGGTCAGGGCGGGATTCGTGACCACCTGCGAGGTGGCGGCGAACATGTCGGCGTTCACCAGGAACCCCCCGAAGAGGTCCTTCAGCCGCATGCTGTCGCAGAAAAAGTCCAGTCCGCTCTGCCAGGTGAGGGTGATGGGTCCGGCGGACCCCTGCTGGTACTTCACCCTGAAGGTGTCCACCTGGGTGACGCCCGTGGCGGGGCGGATGTCGTACCGGAGGCCGTTCCCCCGCTCGTTTCCGGAAATGCATCCCCCCAGGCCGTCCCGGTGGTTGAACCAGCGGACGTCGAAGACCCCCGCGGGGGGGGAGGGGGGAAGCTCAAACTCGGTGAAGCTCCGGGTCCCCTCGTAGAACGGGACCGGATCGATGCAGTAGGTGCCGCGTGGGTCTCTCCCGTACAGAAGGGTGTCGAATCCGCCGCCCCCGTCCTGTCCCACGAACCTCAGGGTGAACGTCCCCTGTGCCGATGCAAGACTGCTCGCAGTGAGCAGAGCGAGACAGAAGGCGGCGACCCGGCGGGCCGACACCCTTCCGCGGAGAGTCATATGTGTGTCCCGGGTGTGTTACTTCATGAGCACGAGCTTGCGCATGGCCGTAAAGGTTGCGCCGCTCTCGTCCACCGCAGACATCCGCACGAAGTACGTGCCGCTTGCCACCGCCACGCCCGCCCCGTTGGCGCCGTTCCACTTCACGTTGTAGAAGCCGGGGGAGAGCTGCTCGGAGGCCAGGACACTGATCTGCCGGCCCAGGATGTCGTACACACCCACCTCCGTCCGGGCCGTGCGCTCAATGGCAAACCGGATGGTGGTCGCGGGGTTGAACGGGTTCGGGTAGTTCTGGAAGAGGCCGAACTCCCCGGGGATGCCCGCATCCACGGGCTCCACGCTCGAGGCCTTCTGGCCCCGGAGGAGCACCAGCAGGGTGCCGATGGCCGGGTTGGTCACGACGGCACTGCTCCCCGTCTTCATGTCCACCTTCACCAGGAACCCGCCGAATTCGTCCTGGATCACGGCGCTGTCCCACAGGGAGGCCACCTGCGCAGGCACCCAGCTCACGGTGAAGGGATACCCGCCCGGGACTCCCTCCTGGAGACTCAGCTTGTGCGTGTCGGCCTGTGCAGGCCCCACATAGGCGCGGTAGTCCTCGGGGAAGCCCTGGCCCAGCCCTGCCGGCGAGTCCGGGTTGCCCCTGCTGGGGATGTTCACGAACCGGAAGTCGAACACGCCCACCGGCGGTTTCGGGGGCAGCTCGATCTCGCAGAGCGGCGTGTTCAGACCGTAGGTGGCGGTGGGATGGAAACCGAACCAGAGCGTGTCGCGCCCCGTCCCGTTGTCATTCCCGATCAGCCACGTCTTCTGGACGGGGCGCGTGCACTGCGCATTCGCCGTATTGGCGATGAGCACCACGGCGGCCAGGCCGAGCAGAAGAATAACCGGAGCAAAACGCTTCACCATGGAAGTCTCCCTGTAGGATGATGAACGGTGAGTTGGATGACGCTGAAACTCGTGTGACCCTCGTACCGGCTTCGAGTGAAACCGGGGAATCCTGACGGATGAAAGGGACGTCCGGGCGCGCCTCCGCCCTTCCGTTCCCTCCGATAGAACACTGATGGACGACGGGAGTCGTCCCAATGTGGAAAAAAACAAAGTCAAATGCAACCCGTTCCCCCTTCCCCCACCTGTGGGAAACACGGGGTATGGGGGACCCCGGGTTCGCCTGACCCCCTTCTCCGGTGGGCTCATTCACCATCCTCCGCCCGGGATCCCCCAAGCCCTCCGGGAGCTCGCTCCAGGTTTCCGGCCTGCCCGCCGGGCCATGCCTGCCTGGAGATCCCCGGGGCATAACAGAACGGGGGCGGTCCGCCTTTTCGGCGAACCGCCCCCGTTCGACTGCCCCGGAGACGTGCGCTCAGCTATGACCTGAGCGGCGCCCCCGTATATCCGCTTACTTCAGCAGCACCATCTTCCGCGTCTCCACCGTCCGCAGGCCCTCATCCTCGAGGCCCTGGGCGTCGATGCGGTAGAAGTACACGCCGGAAGCAAGCCCGTCGGAGCTGAACTGCACCGTGTTGAAGCCCTCCTCAAACTCCTCGTTGTTGGCCAGCATGCCCACTTCCTGGCCCAGGAGGTTGAACACCCGGATGGACACCAGCGAGGCCTCCTTCAGGCGGAAGGCGATGCTGGTGGTCGGGTTGAAGGGATTCGGGTAGTTCTGGTACAGCTTCGCAGCCACCGGCACCGTGCTCTCCTCGAACTCCTCGTCCTCGAACTCATCCTCGGCCTCCACCTCGTTGTTCAGACGCGGGGTGGTGGTCGCAACGAAGAGAGGCGGAACCGTCAGGAAGGACACCGAGTACACGTCCACCGCGCCCTTCAGGATCAGGGGCAGCGGCTCTTCCGTCAGGTTGTACTGATTGAACTGTGCCGTGTCGATGGGTCCAACGAACGCACGATTGATGTCGTACACCACCTCGTACAGTGAATCGTAGTCCGCCGGGGTGTAGGCGCCCCAGTACGTCATCATGAGGTCCGCCTGCGCCGCGATGTCCATCACGCTCAACCCGTCGTAGGGGTTTCCGGCATCCGTATAGAGCAGATCCCCGAAGCCCGCAGGCGTCGTCCCGAGCTGGCTTGCGCCGATGTTGACCTTCAGCGCCAGAAGCTCGGCAAAGAGAGCGTTCTTCTGCTTCTTCGGCAGAACCTTCTTCTGCTGCTTCACCATCGGGTTGCCGTTGTCGTAGTAGTCGAATCCCGAGATACTATCAACAAAGGTCCACTGGAAACCGATGTCCTTGGAGTACAGGGTCTTCTGGAAGTCCTTGTAGTTCTTGCCGACGGACTTCTTGAAGTCGTGCTTCGACATCCGCACCCAGCACATGATGGCGGCGGAATCCTTGATGACCTTCCACTTGTTCTTCAGCGGATCTGCAAGGTACATGTGGCTCACGCCGATCACCATCCCGCCCGCACTGTCGCTCTCCGACGTCGCCGGGGCATAGGCGCCCTGCGCCGTGATCTCGCTCAGCAGGTTGCTCCAGTTCGGGTAGTTCTCGGGCTCGATGGGCTTCCCGAGCTTGGCACGCTTCGCCGGCTTGTTGCTCTTCCCCGGCTTCAGGATGCTCTCATCGAACACCTCCACCGGCGTCACGGACAGCATGAGGAAGCCGGGGCCCGAACCCGTCATGGGAATGACATTGGGAGACGTGCCGCCGTCATGCGTGAACGTCAGGTTGCCGTTCGAGGGACCCGAAGCGTCCGCCTTGTATTCCACGCTGAACTCCAGGCTGTCGCCCGCCGGGATGATTCCCGTGGTCGGATCCACCGTGTAGTCGGAGTTGTTGGAGAGCACGGTCGCGATGTTCAGCGGCAGGTTGCCCGTGTTCTTCACCTTCACAACGAGCGTGAGGGAATCCCCGACGGCCAGCGTCCCGAAGGCCAGCGAAGTCGGGCTGGCCAGGAATATGGGCTGGTCCTCGAAGCAGTCGTCGCTGAAGCACACCACGGCCAGCAGGGTGTCCTGCTGCGGGCCCGTGAACGTCCGGTTGGAGGGGACGCTCTCCCATCCGCCCAGCACGTTCGTATCGTAGTACTTGAAGTCGTGCACGAACGTGGCGTTCGTGGGAAGCGGCATCACCATGGTGTACACGGTGTCCGCATCTATGTCCGCCAGGTCGTCAATCGTGGTGGTCCAGTTGTTGAACTTGCCCACCACGCGCACGGTATCCGTGCCCGGCACGAACTTGCCCTCCAGCGCCTGCGTGGCCATGTCCACCTGGAACGTCACGTTCCAGAGTACGTCCCAGTTGTTGAAGAACACGGTGGGGAGCGTGACATCGCCCGCCACAACAACGCTCCGGTTGGGGCCGATGTAATCCTCCCACTGGTAACCGGCCCGGTTCGACTTCCAGAACTTGTATTCGTAGCTCGAGCCGGGTGTGAGGGAGAGGGTGGTCGTGAATACGCTGTCCACGCCAGGACCCGTCAGAACCGTTCCGGGACCCCAGCCGTTCATGTCTCCGCGGAGCTCCACGATGTCGCCGAGATCCGGACGGAAGTCGCCTGCCGTCATGAGGTGGCTCATGTCAACCGCGAACGTCACCTGCGACACCAGACTGAACGTCACATCGTCCACCGCCCAGCCCTCGTCGCCCAGGCTGCCGTCGGCGCTGAACCGCCAGCGGACCCGCACGTCGGCCTGTCCCGCCACGCCGCCGATCACCGAGGACGACTGGATCCATCCGCTCACGTGCCCGGGATACGAGGTGCTTCCCGCATCGCCGAAGTAGGGCGCCGTGATGTCGGACAGCCCGGCGTTCTCGTTGTACCAGTTGGTGCTGACATACGGAGTCCCGCCCAGCGTGGAATCCACCCGCCGCCATGTGGCGCCGGCATCTATGGAGTACTCCAGGCAGCCGCCGTCATAGTCGTCGTCCAGGTTGGACTTGAAGTTGTGCCAGAAGTTTACCTTCAGGCTGCCCGTGGCGAGCGCCAGGTTGAAAATGGGAGAGTACAGGTAGTGCTGGGTGTTGTCGGTGTAGAGCCCCACGAGCTTCGTCACCTCGCACTTGGCCCCTCCGTGCGCACCGGCAAGCTGCACCTTGGCGGGGGTGCCGCGTGTCCAGTCGCCCGTCTCGGTCCAGCCGATGCCGCCCGACAGCTCGGGACCCGGCCCCTCGAAGTCCTCGTAGTACGGCAGGGAGGCCGCCGGAATGACGAGCGCCACACCGAAGGTTCCGTACAGGGTGTCGTTCGTGATCTTTCCGTCACCCGGCACCTCCGCAATGGCGCGGATGGTGTGCGTGCCCGGCACGGTCAGGGTGCTTGGCAGAATCGCCGGGAACGTGGCCACGGCGGTGTTGCTGTAACCGCCGATGGCAAGGCCGCCCGGCATGGTCTGGTTGTACACCACCGCATACGACGGATCCAGGATCTGGTACCGCACCTGTGCCGCCCCGTAGCTCGTGGTGCCCCAGTTCTTGAAGGTCGCGACCGGGGTGAACACATCGCCCGTCTTGAACACCCCGCCCGATGCGGGAGGAGTATCCAGGGAGTAGGCTGCCAGATCGTTCGCATACCGCGTCACCGCAAACTCATCCGCGCCCGCATCCGGACGGACCGGGTTTCTCGGCTGTCCGTCGATGTCCGCCGTGACGCCCGGCCACGGTCCCGCGGCCGGCCACGGAATGCCGACGGAATCGGCAAGCGACACATCGCCGATCGCCGTGCTGACGTGGGGATCGGTCATGTGGCTCAGAAGCATCGCATTGCCCTGCACGGAGTTCAGGTCCTGACCCGTGGTGTCCTTCCAGTTCTGGAAGGTCTGCTGCACGGTCGAGGGGCCTTCCGGCCAGGGAACGGGATACTGACCGAATGCGCCGCCATCCACCTGGTCGAACAGGTTGTTGTTGGAGAACCAGTTCATCTGGCCCGGGATCACGCCGTTCTCGAAGATAAGGAACGTCCGGGTGAACCCGTCCGCCCGCCGGGTGGAGGCGAGGTTGTTGTACATGGTGAGGGAGTCCTTTTCGGCCGCAATGGTGGAGCTGCCGAAATAGTTCCCGTCATAGATGAAAATGTTCTGGAGCCCTGCATCGCCCGCCAGGTATTCCCAGGCGAACGTGTTGTTGATGAACTGGAGGGTCACACCGCCGCCCGAAATCGCCCAGTCGGAGCTGGTGGGATTGAAGAAGATGCCCTCCCCACCGCGGCCGTTGGTGTATGGGGGTGCGAAACTCCGCATCCCGAAAAACATGTTGTTGGCAATGAACGCCGTCGCCCGGATTGTCGCGCCCACGGCCGAACCCCCTGTGGTGTTGCCCAACAGCATGTACATGGGACGCGCCGCCGCCGGGGCCAGGGTTACGATGTCACGGATCTTGTTCTTCGTGACGGTGACGTTCGTGTATCCGCCGTTCAAGCGGAAGCCGAAGGCCGTTCCCGCCAGATGTACCCCGTAGATCTCGTTCTGGTTCACCGTGACGTTGTTGCAGGCCTCAAGCGTAAGGCCGGTCCCGCTCAGGTTGTCCAGAACCGAGGGCGATCCCAGCCCGCCGAGCTGGTTCCCGACATACGTCAGGTTCTGATCCTGCACCGCATTCGAGGCGCCGCGGGAATAGATGCCGCCCAGCCCGCGGTAGATCCAGTTGTTGCTCACCAGGATGTCCGTCTGCGGAACCAGGAAGGTCAGGTTGTTGATGCGCACCACGTCAAAGCCCGCGCTGGCGGAGCGCCGGCTTCCCTTGATCACCATGTTCTCCAGGGTGATCATGGAGCAGCCGTTCTCCAGCAGGAACCCGTTCTTGCTGACGAGCGTGTCGCAGTCGATGATCATGCTCCGGTCCGGGCCCGGAGAGGGCCAGATGTTGGAGCCGTCGAACACGATGTTCGTCGCGCTGAACAGCCGGAACACGTAGCTGCCCGCGGCCGTCTGGATGGTGGCCACGTTGCCGGGTGCCGGCTTGAACACCACGGTGGCGGTTCCTTCGCCCGGGAAGTTGCCGATCTGCTTCCCGCCCGTCATCGTGTACAGCGGATCGATGAGCTGGAAGTACACCGTGCCGGGACCCGCCACGCCGCTGACCTGCAGCTCGCTGATGGCGGAATCCAGCGTCGGGAATCCGAGCGGGTAAGGCGGTGCACCCACGCCCACCGGGTAGATGCCCGGCGTGATGGGTGGCCCCCAGAGCTCCGAATTCCGTGTCCAGGTCACAAGCGGAGCAGATTCGCCTTGCAGGGCGGTGGAAGGATCTTCCACTGCCTTCTCCCGCACGACGGGCTGCTCCGTTCGGACCATGGCCGGTCCCGCCACCGCGGTGGCGAAGAACGGGACGACCAACAGGGCAACTACAAGAATCGTAGTCATGCCTTTCATGTTGTCCTCCGAAGAAGAGTGATGGGATTGTGGATTGGGATTTGGTGTTTGGTGGTACTGTTCTTGAAATACCGAGCGCCCCCGGACGGATACACCCGTGCCGCGGGGGTAGTGCATACAGGAACTTCCGGAATGAGCGACAATAGGCCTTTGTTGATTGGGGGGCGGATGAGGTGATCCCCCGCCCCGGGGATCTGCCTGACCTGGCGGGGATCCTCGACCGGAGGCCCCGCCGAACGTAAGCAAAGCTATGACCGGGGGAGGTGAAAGACAACTGATAGAAACACTTGATTTCCCCCCCGTAGAAATACGGGGTGGACGCCAGGCGGACCCACTTTGCATTCGGATTCCGCGAGTCCCCCCCCAAAGGCCCCACACCCTTCCCACCCCTATGG
>JBAVEL010000085.1:0-9068 GCA_049587715.1 Bacteroidota bacterium | reverse complement strand
CCCGGGCCCGGCATACGGGCGCGGAGCGGCGGATGGCCCGGCTCCTGGCGGCCGGTCCGGGGGAGTTTCCGCTCCACCGTGCCGTGCAGGCGGTTCTTTCGGAGAGCCGGGCCTCCATGGGGAAGTGGGCGGCTCGCGCCAGGGAGGCGGACCCGTTTCTGCGGTACCTGATTCCGGCGGATACGGTCGGGTCAAACCGGGTGCGGGAGGCGCTGGGGCCCGACAGGGCTCTTCTGCTGCCTGTGCCGGCGGGGAACGTGTACGAGCTGTTCCTGCTCGGCCCCGGCCCCCTTGCCTGCGAGGTCTCCCCCGTGAACCGGACCCGGCTGATACAGGCGGCGCGTGAGTTCTCCGCCCTTCTGGCCGGGGGATCCGCCGACACAGCGCGGCTGGGGGACCCGCTCCGCGCCCGCCGGCTGGAAGAGCTGGGGAGGGAGCTCTGGAGTGCCCTCCTCCGCCCCGTGGAAAAGCACTACGCGGGAATGCGGGCCCTGGTGGTGGTGCTTCCCCGGGAACTGGCAGGCCTGCCCCTCCATGCCCTCCGGCGGGGGGGGGCGGGGAGCCGGTTTCCCGCCGAACAGATCCTGGTGACCTACGCCCCCTCCGTGCTCTCCCTCGGCGGACCCGTGGGGACCGTCGCCCCCGTACGGGAGCTGACGGGCGCGGGGCACGCAGGGGGGACCGCCTGGGATGTGGAATACGAGCTGAGGGATATCCGGGCCTTCTACCGGGATGCCCGTCTGCTCTTCACCCGGGATGCCACCCTGGAGGCGCTCCAGGGCGGGGGAGGGGATCTGCTTCACCTGGCGGCCCTTCTCCTGCCGGGAGGCCGCGATCCGGCGAACGCGCGGATCCGGCTGGGCGCGCCCAACGCCTCATCCTGCGAGGATGTGTCCTGGGGGGAGCTCCGTTCCATCCGTCCCCGTGCGACGGTGGTGGTCTCCCCGCTGGGGCCGGTGGAGCGCCCCGAGGCCCAGGGAGTGCTGGCGGAGGTGTTCCTGACAAACGGGAGCAGGGAGGTGGTGATGATGACTTTTCCCCCTGCGCGCAGGAGCAAGAAGTACTTCGGGGAGGTCTTCTACACGGAGCTTCTGTCGGGGGCGGATGTGCGGACGGCCTACCGGAGGGTCCAGACGGAGATGATCGGCCGCAGGGAGTATGCCGCCCTTCCCCTCTGGGCCCCCTACATGCTCTGGACCCGGTGAGGAATTGCGCTACCGCCGCCGCACCTTGACGCTTCCAATCGCCGACTCCACCCGGATGTTCATGCGGCCCTCCCGCCGGGAGAAGTCTTCGGTGACGTACTCGTTCCTGCCCGCCTTCCGGAAGGCGCGGTCGTAGTCCAGGCGGGTGACCCAGCTCTCGTCATAGTAGAGGCGGGCCCCCACGTCTTCCGGGATGTAGATCGTCACGGTGCCGAGGGCCACCCCGATGTCCGCGTCCACCTCGTGTCGGAGGCTCCCCGCGAAGTCAAGGGTGTACGCTCCCAGCCCTCCCCCGAACTTGAACCGGTGGAAGTTGGCGTTCCCCAGCTTGATACCGCGGAACTGACTGACGCCCGACTCGATGTTCATGAACTCGATGGGCACGGGGTTGGGTTCGTTGAAGGCCAGCGTCACATCGCTGGCACCCGTGGACAGGGTGAAGTCCTTCACGCGGAGCCCGGACAGATCCAGGTCCGCCGAGCCCACACCCAGCTCAATGTCGAAGGAGATGGGAAGGGCATCCGTGAAGCGGAGAATCCAGTCTCCTCCCTTAAGCGCCCCCGCGCGGATGGAGCCCCCGTGGGACTCCTCCTCTCCGTCGGAGAGATTCAGCTCCAGATACCCGACGCGGTTCCGGATCTCGTAGGAGACGCGCGGCCTTTGGCCGGGATTCCCGTCATCCTGCCTGCTGAGAAACAGGATCTTCCCCGGGTCCCCCCGCGCGATGGAGACCGAACCGAACCCGGCCGAGAGAAGAACCTTCAGCTCCTTCTCCGTGGTGCGGCCGATCTCCTTCTCCCTCGGGTCCCCCATGGGAAAAGCCGTTCCCCAGGCGAGGACACAAAGGAGCACCGTCTGGGCCGTCTTCATCGGCGCCGGCTGTCTCGGTATCATGGGCATCTCCTTTCCCCCCCTTCTGGTACGGAAAACGGGGGCGCGGGTTGCGCGCGGGGCCCGGCGTCAGTACTGGGCGATTCGCCGCTTGAGCCGGCGGTAGAGAAGCTCGCGCGCCCTGAAGATGTGGGCCTTCACGGTGCCGATGGGAAGCTGGAGCTCCCGGGCGATCTCCTCGTAGCTTTTTTCCTCCACGTGGCGGAGCAGGATGACCCGCCGGTACTTGGGCGGGAGGGCGTCGATGGCCCGGCTGAGGAGGGCGGAACGCTGGGAGCGGAGCAGCTCGCCGTCGGCTCCATAGGTTTCGTCCGGGATTTCCATGGGTGCATCCCCCCCCCGGCCCTCGGCAGGACGGTCCATGGAGAGGGTGGGAAGCCTTCGCTTCCGGATGTAGTCGATGCAGTTGTTGGTGGCAATCTTGTAGAGCCAGGTGGAGAAGGCGAACTCCTCGTTGAAGCTGCGGAGGGAGCCGAACGCCTTGATGAAGGCCTCCTGCGTCAGATCCTCCACCTGCGTCCGGTCGTGGATCATCCTGTGGATGAAGCTCCGGATGGCGTCGTGGTATTTCTCCAGAAGCAGGCGGTATGCCTGTGCGTCTCCCCTGAGCGCGGCCCGGATGATGCGGCTGTCCTCGGACCGCGAGTCAAGACGGCGCTGTTCCTGCGGGGTGGGACGGGGCGTGGGGCGCGTATGGTGTGAACGCTTCCGTGGCATAGAGGCAGAAAAAAGTAGTCAAAAGGCGCACCAGTCGCAAGGTTGACTCGCCCTGTCAGAATCCGTATGTTGGCGCTGCACAACGGGAATGCGGCATGTTCATCACGTTCGAGGGACTGGACTTCTCGGGCAAGACCACCCAGGCCACCCTCCTGGTCCGGCGGCTCGCCTCAGACGGGCGCGTCGTCCACTTCCTGCGTGAGCCGGGCGGCACTCCCATATCCGAGCGCATCCGCGATCTCCTGCTGGACGGGCGGTACCCCGAGATGGGGGACGTGACGGAACTCCTGCTCTTCTCGGCGGGGAGGTCCCAGCTCGTGCGGGAGGTCATCGGGCCGGCCCTGGCCCGCGGGGAGGATGTCGTCTGCGACCGGTACGCCGATTCCACCACCGCCTATCAGGGGTACGGAAGGGGACTGGACTCCGCCGCCGTGCGGGCGGTGAACGCCCTCGCCACGGGGGGCATCCGGCCCGATCTCACCATCTTTGTGGACATCCCGGTGGAGGAGATTGCCCCAAGGAAGGCCGCCGCAGGCCAGCCCTTCGACCGGATGGAGAGCTCGGGGAGAGAGTTCTACGAGCGGGTCCGGGCGGGGTATGCGGCCCTCGTCCGGGAAGAGCCGGGGCGCATCCGGCGCGTGGACGGCATGCATGCGGTGGAGGAGGTGCATGAGCGGATCATGGCGATCCTGGCCGGAATCCCCGCCTGAGGACACCGAAGGGAGAGATCATGCAGCGAGCAGCACCCGGCAGCGTTGTCACGGCCGCCGCCCTGGCGGCGGCGCTTTGTTCCCTGGGGCTGGCCCCCGCCCCGGAGGATGATCTCCTGGTGCGGATCCACCAGGGCATGAGCCTTTTCGGAAAGGTCTACCGGGAGGTCGCCGCCGGCTATGTGGACGACGTGGATCCCGAGACGTTCATGGAGGCGGGTATCGGGGGGATGCTCCAGATGCTGGATCCGTACACGGTTTACATCCCACCGGAAAACGGGGACGAGGTGGAGATCCTCACCACGGGCACCTACGGCGGCATCGGGGTCACGATCGGCCTGCGGGACGGCGCCGTCCAGGTCACCTCCGTCCTGGACGGGTACTCCGCCCATCGGGAGGGGGTCCAGGTGGGGGACCGGATTCTCTCGGTGGACGGCAGGCCGGTGGGCTCCCGGAAACCCGAGGAGATCAGGATCCTGACGCGCGGCCGGCCGGGCACGGGGCTCACGATGTCGGTGGAGCGGGAGGGGGAAGCGCAGCCGGTGACCTTCCGCCTGATGCGGGAGGAGATCCGGCTCCGGAACATCACCTATGCGGGATTCCCCGAGGACGGCATCGGGTATGTCCGCCTGGAGCGGTTTTCGCGCAGAGCCGGTGAAGACCTCCGGCGCGCGCTCCAGGAACTGGCCGCCCGGGATACGGTGGAGGCGCTGGTGCTGGATATGCGGGGGAATCCGGGAGGCCTTCTGGAGGCGGCGGTGGAGGTGGTGAGCAAGTTCGTGCCGCGCGGGAGCCTCGTGGTGCACACCCGGGGGAGAAGGGCCGAGGCGGAACGCCGCTACGTCACGACCGAAGAGCCCCTGATGGGAGACGTCCCCCTGGTGGTGCTGGCCGACCGGGGCAGTGCCAGCGCCAGCGAGATCGTGGCAGGCGCGCTCCAGGACATGGACCGCGCCCTGGTTGTGGGCACACGCACGTTCGGGAAGGGTCTGGTGCAGACGGTGGTGCCTCTCGGCGGGGGTGCGCAGCTGAAGGTGACCACCGCACGGTACTATGTCCCGAGCGGGCGCTCCATCCAGGAGGTGGAGTATGCGCGGGAGGGGAAGGGGGGAACCGGGTCCGGGCCGACCGACAGCACCAGGAGGGAGTTCCGCACGGCGGGGGGGCGGAGGGTCTTCGAGCGGGGAGGGATTGCGCCCGACTCCACGGTGGAGCCGGCGGATCCCGGCCCGCTGGTGCGGCAGATGCAGCGCAGGGGACTCTTTGCCCGCTTCGCGGCGCGGCAGGCGCAGGCCGGCGCCGGCCCTCCGGGTGCGGAAGAGGACTCGCTTCTTGCCGCCTTCCGTGCCTACCTGGAGGCGCAGAAGTTCGTGTACAGAGGGGAGGGGGAGCGGAAGGCACAGGAGCTGCTGGAACTTGCCGGGGAGATGGACTACGGTGGGGAGGTGCGGGAGGAGATCGAGCATCTGCGGAGGCGCCTGGCGGAAGAGGGGGGGCGGGAGTTCGGCCGGTCCGAGAGGGCGATCCGCCGGGAGCTCGGGATCGAGACGGGGGCCCGGACGGGCGGGGAATCCGGCCGCATCGGGGCATCCCTCAGGGGGGATCCTCAGGTGGAAGCGGCCCTCGGGCTCCTGCGGAGCCCACCGCTGCTCCGGAGAATGCTGGGAGGGTAGGACACAGGGATGGATCTGCCGGGGATTCTTCTTCTGCTTGCGGCCGGGGGTGCGGCCGGCTTTCTGGCCGGCTTCTTCGGGGTGGGAGGAGGGATCCTCCTCGTCCCGGTTCTTCTGTTCTACTTCGCCTCTGCGGGTGTCTCCCCCGATGTGGCCACGCACATGGCCCTGGGGACCAGCCTGCTGATCGTGATCTTCGCCTCCCTCAGCTCAGCCGTGCGCTACACCCAGAACGGCTACGTTGTGTGGCGGGCGGTGGGTTTCATCGGAGCCGCGAGCGTGGCCGGCGCATGGGCGGGAAGCCGGGCGGCCGGGATGCTGGAAGGAGACACCCTCCGGCAGATTTTCGCCGGTGTGGTGCTCTTGGCTTCGGGGCGTCTTCTGGTTGAGAGGGAGGGGGCGCCTCGGGAGGAGAAACCCAACCCCCATGCGGGGGGGCTGGTGGCCACGGGGCTGGCGACGGGCGCCGTCTCTTCCCTGGCCGGGGTGGGGGGAGGGGTCTTCTCCATCCCCATCATGTACCACTTCCTGGGGTTCCCCCTGAAGAAGGCGCTGGGGACCTCCAGCGCCACCATCGTCCTCACGGCCATGGCGGCGGGGGCCGGCTACGTTCTGAACGGGTGGGGGAATCCCCTCCTCCCTCCCCGCACCCTCGGATACGTGGACTGGCTCTCCGCCCTCCCCGTCATTGCGGGCACCCTGCCGGCCGCCCGCTACGGAGCGACGGTGGCGCACCGGACCAAATCGGACATCCTCCGGAAGATCTACGCGGTCTTTCTCCTGGTGATCGCCTTCCGGATGTTCTTCTTCTGAGCGTCCATCCCCAGCCGCTTGCGGATGAGGCGCACCACCTTCTCCAGGTCCCCGGGCTTGTTCACGAAATCCATCCGGTCCGACTCCAGGATCAGGAGGGGGCCCAGCCGGTACCGGTTGATCCAGGATTCGTAGTGGCGGTTGAGCTGCTCCAGGTACTCCCGCCGGATGGATTGCTCGAAATCCCGCCCCCGCAGGGCGATCTGGCGCTGGAGGGTCTCCACGCCTGCGCGCAGGTAGATGAGGAGGTCGGGGGGCGTGAGGTAGTCGGTCATCACCTCGTAGAGGGCCGTGTAGTTCCTGTAGTCCCGCTCCTCCATGTTCCCGATCTCATGCAGATTCCGCGCGAAGATCTCCGCGTCCTCATAGATCACCCGGTCCAGAATCACCGATGCGGGTCCCTCCGTGATGGCCTTGTGGCTCCGGAACCGGTTGGAGAGAAAATACACCTGCAGGGCGAAGGACCACCGCCGCATGTCGGCGTAGAAGTCGGTGAGGTAGGGGTTGTCTTCCACCGATTCAAAGTAGGGAATCCATCCGAACTTCTGGCTGAGAAGCCGGGTGAGGGAAGACTTGCCGGACCCGATGTTTCCGGCCACCGCGACGAAAAACCGGTTCCCGGTTTCCGGCGGCTTCCGGGGAACGCGCGTGCGCCCTCGTGGACTCATGGTTTTCTCCCGTGAATGGCGTTGAAAAGGATGTTCAGGGCCTCTCCCGCACGGGGCCCCGGGCGGGACACGATGTCGGCCTCCACCCGCAGAACTCTCCCGGCGCGGAAGGCCCCAAGGGATGACCACTCCGGATAGAGGGAAGCCAGGTCCCGGGCGCTCGGGGCCGCGTCCGAAAGAAAGAGCACGACCTCCGGATTGGCGGCCAGGAGCGCCTCCCTGCTGAAGACAGGGTAGCTCAGGCCGGAGGCGGCGGCGATGTTCCGGCTGCCCGCCAGATCCAGAAGCTCCGCAAGGAATGTCCCGCTCCCCGCCACCATGAGGGGGCGTGCGGAGACGATCAGCACGGCGCTGGGCCGCGCCCGCATGCGGAGGGAAGCCTCCACCGCCCTCCGGCGGGCCTCGATGCGGGAGGAAAGGGCCCCGGCCGCGCTGTCCCGCCCCGTGAGGCGGCCGAGATCCCGGATGGATTTCTGAATGCCCGCCAGGGAGCGGGGATTGGTCACGAACACCGGTATCCCCGTGCGTTCCAGGGCGTCGAAATCCTCCCGGAGGTTCCCCTCCATGGAAAGCAGAATCAGATCGGGCCGGAGTCCCACCACGGTTTCCAGGTTCGGGTTGATGAGACCCCCCACGCGGGGCCTGGAGAGGGCTTCCACGGGCTCGTTGCAGTAGTCCGTCACGCCCGCCACCTGCGGCCCGGCCCCGATGGCAAAGAGAGTCTCGGTAATGCTCGGTGCGAGGGAGACGATGCGCCGCGCGGGACCGCCGGGAAGAACCACCAGCCGGTCGCGGTCGTCCCGGACGGCCGGATGTTCCTGTGCCGGAAGAGAGGCGGGGAGCGCACAGAGCAGAAGGAGGAGCGGAACGCGACCATGCATGGCGGTGGATTCCCGGTGAGCGCTCCGGAATATAGCCCACGCGGCGCGCAGAAGCAAGGTCGCATCGCGTTGACTTTCCCGGCGTTTTTGCGGACATTCGACCAGCCGGTCCCGTCCACCACGCCGAGGGAACAACCGTGGACAAGTTTGTGATTCGGGGAGGGCGCCGCCTGAGCGGGAGAGTCCGCATCAGCGGCGCAAAGAACGCCTCCCTTGCCCTCATGCCCGCCGCCCTGCTTGCGCGGGGCGTGGTGCGCCTTGCCAACACCCCCCGGCTCCGCGATGTTGCCACCATGGCCTCCCTTCTGGAAGTGATGGGGGTGCAGGCGGAGCAGAAGGGGGACACGCTCACGCTGGATACCTCCCGGGTCCGCTCCCAGGAGGCGCCGTATGCCCACGTCAAGAAGATGCGCGCCTCCATCTATGTCCTGGGCCCTCTGGTGGCGCGCTACGGAAGGGCAAAAGTGTCCCTGCCGGGGGGATGCGCCTGGGGTCCCCGCCCCGTGAACCTGCACCTGGAAGGCATCCGGAGGCTGGGTGCGGATGTGAGGCTGGAGGGAGGGTACATTGTGGCCTCCGCCGGACGCCTCCGGGGGGCAACCGTGCACTTCGACATCTCGAGCGTGGGCGCAACAGGCAACACCCTCATGGCGGCCGTGCTGGCGCGGGGAGGGAGCATCATCGAGAACGCCGCCGTGGAGCCCGAGATCACCACCCTGGCCTGTTTTCTCCAGGCCATGGGGGCGCGGATCGCGGGTGTCGGCACATCCCGGCTGGAAATCGAGGGGGTGGACGAGCTCCGCCCCTCCGACTGGACCACCATTCCCGACAGGATCGAGGCGGGCACCTTCCTGGCGGCCGGAGCCGTCACGGGCGGCGCCGTCTCCCTGGAAGGAGCGGAGCCCGACCATCTCCGGGCGGTGCAGGCCCGCCTGGAAGACGCCGGCTGCACCTTCACCCGGGACGATGCGGGGCTCACGCTCTCCGCGCCCGAGCGGCTCAGACCCGTGGATGTCACCTCCGCCCCCTATCCCGGGTTCCCCACGGACATGCAGGCGCAGTGGATCGCACTGATGGCTTCGGCGGAGGGGACATCCGTTGTGACCGACACCATCTACCACGACCGGTTCAAGCATGTGCCGGAACTTGTCCGTCTGGGGGCGGACATCGAGATGAAAGAGAATGCCGCCGTGGTCCGCGGGAAGAGGCCTTTGACCGGGGCCACCGTGATGTCCACCGACCTGCGCGCCTCGGCCTCCCTAATCCTGGCGGGGCTGGCGGCGCGGGGAACCACCGAGGTGCTCCGGGTCTATCACCTGGACAGGGGATACGAAGCCATCGAGACGAAGCTGCAGGGGCTCGGGGCCGACATCGAACGGGTGGCGGGGGCCGAGTTCTGAGCGCTCTGAGCGCGCGCACCCGAGGGGCCGCCCTGCCCGCCGCCCTGGGAGCCCTTGTGGTCTCCCTCGTCTGCACCCGGATCCCGCTTGTGGGTACGATCGGGTATGAG